>JAUSLX010000212.1 GCA_030645775.1 Gallionella sp.
CCTATGCCGATTTTCTGACCAATCGCGCGCCCCTCGATCAATACCTCACCGCGCTGTGTCAGCCGGAACTTTCCTGCCCCGCCCGCACTGGCCTGAGACTGAACTGTTTCAGGACGCGCCTGCAAAATGTAGAGTTTGCCGTCCAGACCATCCTTGCCCCATTCGATGTCCATGGGGCGTCCGTAATGCTGCTCTATCGTCATCGCATACCTGGACAGCTCCAGCACTTCCGCATCGCTCAACGAAAAACGGTTGCGCGCAGATAGCGGCACTGCTTCGATGCGGGTAGAAAACCCTGCGGCACGATCCGTATCGAATACCATGCGTTGCAACTTGGAACCCAGACTGCGCCTGACTATCGCCGGATAGCCTTCAACCAGTTTTTGTTTATGAACATAAAATTCGTCCGGATTGACCGTGCCTTGCACGACCATTTCACCCAGTCCATAAGCGGAGGTAATGAACACCACATCGCGAAAGCCAGACTCGGTATCCAGCGTGAACATCACGCCGGATGCGCCCAGATCCGAGCGCACCATGCGCTGCACTCCGGCGGACAGCGCAACACTGGAATCGGTATAGCCGGTATGCACGCGATAGGAAATGGCCCTGTCGTTATACAGCGAGGCGAATACCGCTTTGACGGCATGCAATATATTGTCTACACCGTGGATATTCAGAAAAGTTTCCTGTTGCCCGGCGAACGAAGCATCGGCCAGGTCTTCTGCGGTAGCGGAAGAACGCACCGCGAAACTGTCCTCGCCTTCATCAGCCAGCCGGGCGTAGTGCTGCCGTATCTCCTGTTCCAGCCTCAAAGGCAGCGATGCAGCGCCTATCCAGCCGCGTATCTTCGCACCCGTCTCGGCCAGCGCATTCACATCCGCTACATCCAGCGTGGACAAGGCTTGCGCGATGCGTCCATCCAGCCCGTTGACCGCCAGGAAATCCCGGTAAGCCTGTGCCGTAGTGGCAAACCCGCCCGGCACACAGACACCCATCTCCCCCAGCTTGCCGATCATCTCGCCCAGAGAGGCATTCTTGCCACCCACTTGCGCAATGTCCGCGATGCCTAATGATGCAAACGAAATCACATAAGGATGCATGCCGATTCTCCTGTCGAATTTTATTGCTATGAATCTGAGTGAGATCGCTTGCGAATGGCCTGCAACAGATGCACCGCCATCTCCTCAATCGAGCGCGCAGTCATGTCAAATTGGGCAATACCTGCGCGCCGCATCAGACTTTCAGCCGCTGCCACCTCGAAGCGACAATTCTCCAGCGAGGCATAATGACTACCTGGACGGCGCTCCTCACGAATACGATGCAACTGTTCAGGTGCAATGGTCAGTCCAAACAGTTTATCGTGAAACGGCAACAAGGAAGCAGGCAAACAGTCACGCTCAAAATCTTCCGGTATCAGTGGGTAATTGGCGGCCTTGAGACCGAAATGCAGCGACAAATACAAACTGGCAGGGGTTTTTCCACTGCGCGACACGCCCACCAGAATCACATCGGCATTTTTCAGATCAGCACTGCTAATGCCATCGTCGTGTGCCATGGCAAAATTCATCGCGGCAATACGCTGGGCATATTCACGGCTTTCCTGCCCGTGGCTGCGGCCTGCAACACGCGTGGCACGCTGGCCCAGTTCCTGTTCCAGATGCCCTATGAACGCTTCGAACACATCCAGCAACAGCGCATCCGCCTGACGCAGCAGTGCGCTGATTTGCGGGTCTGTCATGGTCATGACCAGCAAGGGTCGCACACCCTCTCGCCGATTCAGATCAGCGATATGCCGCAAGCAGGCAGCCGCCTTCTCCAGACCATCCGTAAAAGGGTAACGCACATAACGAAATTCGATGCCCTCAAATTGCGAGAGCAGGCCTTTGCCCAGGGTTTCCGCTGTAATGCCGGTCCCGTCCGAAATATAAATTATCGTGCGGCTCGCTGCCTTCATAGCTCAACTTTCACATCGTTTTCACCTTGTTATCAGCTCACGACGGCGCCCCTTATTTCCCGGACGGAACCTGGTCAACACTGAAGAAATGATAACGTGATTTGCCATTATTTTTTGCGACATACATCGCCTCATCGGCGTGTACCAGCAACTGTTCAGCCGCACTCTGATCACGGGGATAAAGCGTGACACCCATACTGGCGGTTACCTTAACGGGCGTGCCATTGATCAGTATCGGCTGTGCGATATCCTGCAACAGCCTGTTTAGCAACAATCCGGCATCCTCTTCCCCATCCAGATCACCCAACAACAAAACAAATTCGTCGCCACCCAGACGCGCAACGGTATCCTCACCGCGCAGCAATTTATTCAAGCGTACCGAGACCATGCGCAGCACCTCGTCACCCGCGTGATGTCCGAGCGTATCGTTGACCTGCTTGAACCCGTCCAGATCGAGATAACACACCGCCAGAAAATGCCCGCTGCGATTGCTGTGCACGATGGCCTGACTGAGTCGGTCACACAACAGCCGGCGATTAGGCAAACCGGTTAACACATCATGTTGCGCTGCATCTTCCAGTCTATGCTGGCGTTGAATCAGCAGCGAAATGGAGGAAGACAACCCGACATAGTGAGTAATGACACCCTGATCATTTTTAATGGCAGACAGCGAAAGCCAGACCGCCTCCATATCGCCTTGGGCATCACGCCCCAGTATTTCGCCCGCCCAATGCCCGCTCTCAGTCGCCGCCGTCCAGACTTCTTCCATTTTTTCCTGGCCGAAAAATTCCGGCTTGATTTCCCTGACAGGCATTCCGATCATCTGCTCCTGCTCGCGCTGCACCTCAAGGCAAAACGCGGGATTGGCATCAATAATCAGGCCTTCCGCATCCGTAACAAAGATAGCTTCCAGCGTACTGTCGATGACCTTTCTGGACAATTTCAATCGTCCTTCTATCTGCTGACGTTCGGCAATCTCACGCATCAATTGCATGGTTCGCGATGCCAGGCTGTCATACATGCTAAGAAAGGTATCCACCAACACCCCCGTCGCACCGCTCATCTCTGCGACAGCACTTTCCCTGGCTTGCTGCAATGTCATACCCTGCTGCAAGCCAAGCACGATTTTCGCCATATGTTTATCAGATTCAAGAATATGAAAAGCCAGCCAATGCGTCAGGAATGAGACTATCTTATCGGCAAGCTGCTCAGCGGGTAACGTATCCTGCAAACCTTTAAGATTGAGCACCGCCTCCAAAAAGTCCTGATGCACCTTTGCGTGCACGCTCGTCATTTCATCCGCCGGCAGATATTGCGCCCAGATTTCTTCCTCTGTCTTAAAGTGGTAAAGGGTATAGCTGGTCAGCTCGTCAAACACACGATGCAGTTCAAGTGCATCCGTTTCATAAGTGAAATGTACGGCCAGCTGATTCAACAAATCAACCAGCTTCTTATGCTGCTCATCAAGAACGGGCACGCCCGTTTCAAAATTTGCATTCCAGGGAAATATTACGGTTTTGGAAATCATGAAACTAATCAAACGAGGTTATTTTGACTGATTGTACAACCCAACGCTCCACCGTTGTGACAAAACCCTGCACAAACAGCTTTCCTGACTCGGTTTCACTACTCAGACCTCATTTAATCCACGAAAAGCACGAAAGAAATAATCTGCAAAGTTCAGGTTAAAACAACTCGATATCGCCGCTCACCGGCTTTGCTGCAATCCTGTCGAGATACTTTGTTTCCTGCTCAGCAATGGTGTTGTTATGCAGTGAACGCAAACGCTTGACGCGTACCTTCCCCGTAGCAGGGAAAAACACCACTATCCGCGGAAAAACATCGCCGACATCTTCTGATGTGACACGCAGCCCCTCGATCTTGATGTAATTGTGGGCAAACTCGATGTTACGCAATCCGACATCGGTCATGTTCGCGAGTATGCGTCCACCGCCGAACAATTTGACCTCCAAATTCTGCCGATTGCCGCCATTCTTCAGAATTTCATTAATCAGGTGTTCCATGGCAAAATTGCCATAACGCGTAGCAGAGCCCATACCCGCCGCCTTCCAGCCCCCTTCATCCGCCGAGGCTGGCAGCATGAAATGATTCAT
>JAUSLX010000221.1 GCA_030645775.1 Gallionella sp.
AATTCGGTGTATTTCCCGCGCCGTGTGATTCCGATGCTGCCGGAGGAGTTGTCCAATGGCCTGTGTTCGCTGAATCCCAAGGTGGATCGTCTGTGCATGGTGTGCGACATGCATATCAGCAACAAGGGCGAGATCGGTGAATATCGTTTTTATCCCTCGGTGATGTACTCCAATGCGCGGCTGACTTACACGCAAGTGGCCGAAATGCTGGCGCAACCCGATGGCGAGTTGGCCAGGCATAACGCGGCTATTGTGCCGCATCTGCAACATCTGTATGAATTGTTTCAGAAGCTGTTAAAGGCGCGCGAGAAGCGCGGCGCGATCGACTTCGAAACGGTCGAGACTCAGATGATCTTTACCGAGCAGGGCAAGATCGATCGCATCGTGCCGGTGGTGCGCAACGATGCACATAAACTGATCGAAGAGTGCATGCTGGCGGCCAACGTATGTGCCGCAGGATTCCTGCACGCACATCAGCATCCCGTGCTGTATCGTATTCACCAGGGGCCGACACCAGAAAAACTGGAAGCCTTGCGTGAATTCATGAAGGAGTTCGGTCTGGGTCTGACCGGAGATGACGAGCCACAGGCGAGCGACTATTCCAAATTACTCAAACGCATCAAGGGACGTCCGGATGCCGCCCTGCTGCAAACGGTGATGCTGCGCTCCTTGCGTCAGGCCAAGTATGAGCCGGAGAATATCGGTCATTTCGGTTTGGGCTACGAGGCTTATACCCATTTCACTTCGCCGATACGCCGCTATCCAGATCTGCTGGTGCATCGCGCCATCAAGGCGGTGCTGCATGGCAAACAATACAAGCCGGCGCAGAAATGGTCCGAACTGGGCATCCATTGTTCGATGACCGAGCGCCGTGCCGACGATGCGACGCGCGATGTGGAAGCATGGTTGAAGTGCTTCTACATGCGCGATCATTTGGGCAGCGTGTTCACCGGCACGGTGTCTTCGGTGACGAGTTTCGGCATGTTCGTCTCGCTGGACGATTTGTATGTTGAGGGCTTGGTGCATATCTCCGAGCTGGGTAAAGACTATTTCCATTTCGATGCGGCCAAACATCATTTGCTGGGCGAACGCACCGGGCAAAGCTATCGCCTGGGCGATCGTGTAGAAGTGCGTGTGGTCAAGGTGGATATGGAAAGTACCAAGATAGACTTTGTGCTGCATACGGAAGTGGAAAGGGCTGATTCATCCGCCGCCGCTAAACCCGGAAAGAAATCAGCTAAAGGAAAGAAACAACATGGCTGATCTGAGACTCATTTACGGATTTCATGCGGTTACCTCGCGCATCCGTCAGAATCCTGACGGTGTGATGGAAATTTATCTGCAATCGCAACGTCAGGATCCGCGTATGCGTGACCTGATTAAGCTGGCTGAAGCCGGTGGTGTGCGGGTCATTCCGGTGGATGGCGCGCGCCTGGACGGGATGGCCGGTGGCGCAAGGCATCAGGGTGTGGCTGCACGTGTCGATGCGGCGCGGCGCGTGCAACACTTGTCCGACGTGCTGGAGACGCTCACTGAACCGCCGTTGTTGCTGGTGCTGGACGGCATACAGGATCCGCATAATCTGGG
>JAUSLX010000222.1 GCA_030645775.1 Gallionella sp.
TGCATGATAAAGCGTGAGCATGGTTCTGATTTTTGACCCTTTAACTGAGTTTCAACAGTCGCGACAGAGCTTTGATTTATCCGGTTTTACGCGGATATTCAGGAGGCAGCGCCTGCCGCCACGCCTGGCGCAACAGGCCAACCCTTATCGGTCTGGGTTATCAGTTGCTCCACGGCGGTTTCATCGTATCCCTGCATCTCTACCTTCAGGCAGGCCATACCCTCTGCCGCCACTACCATCGCTTCGCGCACACCTTGCAAAACGGCCAGTTGTTGCTGTAACTGCACACCCTGAGCGTCACTTATTGCGCCCAGGTGGTATAGCTTGGTGCGCACCACAGCCAGTGGCTGCATGCCGTATGCGACGATCAGCCATGCCAGCAGCAGGGCGATGCTGAAGAGGAACACGGCATTGCCACCCACGTACTGCATCAGCGCGCCGCCGACGGTCGCGCCGAAGAAGGCGCCGAGAAACTGTACGCTGCTATACACGCCCATCGCCGTGCCTTTGGCGGCCAGCGGTGAAATCTTGCTGATCATCGAGGGCAGGGTGGCTTCCAGTATGTTGAATGCGGTGAAAAAAATCAGCAGCGCCGTGGCTACACCCCATAAACTGTCCTGCGCCAGCAACAGCAGTAATTGCCCGCACAGAGCCAGCGCCACCGCCCCGATGAACACCTGCTTCATTTTGGCTTTTTTCTCGGCGATGATCAGCGGCATAACCATCAGTACGAAGGCAATCAGCATCACCGGCAGATAAATTTTCCAGTGCTGCGCCACCGCCAGCCCGTCGCGCTGCAGCACGAACGGCACTTGCATGAACACCGACATCAGAATCGCATGCAGGGAAAAAATGCCAAAATCGAGGCGCAGCAATTCCTTGTTGCGCAGCACCTCGGCGAATTTATTGCTGCTCGCCTCGGTGTCGCTGTGGAAGCGGGTGATGGCCGGATCGGGGATCACGAATTTCACTACTCCCATCGCCAGTAAGGCCAGCACGCCGGTCAGGGCGAAAATGCCGGGTACGCCGATCACGTCGTTGAGCAGCGGCGACAGCACCATCGAGATTGAAAAGGTGATGCCTATAGAGATGCCTATCAGCGCCATCGCCTTGGTGCGATGTTCCTCGCGGGTCAGATCGGCGGTAAGCGCCATGACCGCCGCGTTCAGCGCGCCCGCACCCTGCACCACGCGGCCGAGTATCACCCAGTAAATATTGTCTGCAAAGGCGGCGATAAAACTGCCCAGCGCGAACAAAATCAAACTGACGTAAATCACCGGCTTGCGCCCGTAGCGATCGGACAGCCAGCCCGCCGGGATTTGCAGTATCGCCTGCGTCAGACCGTAAGCGCCCAGTGCGAGGCCCATCAGCAAATGGCTGTTGCCGCCCGGCAGATGTTCCGCGTACAGCGCGAAAACCGGCAGGATAATGAACAGACCCAGCATGCGCAGGCCATAAATGCTTGCCAGACCAAAGCTGGCGCGACGCTCGGTCGCGGTCATGGATTCTGATATATGTTGCATGGATGATCTTGGATGGGCGAAATAGTCCGGCATTTTAGCAGGTCGCCACAGCCGCCGACAGATTGATTCTGCTATCGATTCATTTTGCTGCCCGGCAATGCCTGTAGCTGATCAGTTACTTACAGGTTTAATGATGTCAAAACGTGACAAGTTTGCTTCCGGCTTGTCCGGCTTAGGGAAATGCTGATTAAATCGTCTCCTTAGCGTGCCAGCGCAACTGCCGCGAGCATGCCGATTATGACTATTGCAAACCACATCCGGCGCATGCGCACCCGGTTTGTCTCGATGTGCCTGATGAGCTGAGTATTCTGTTCGGCCAGCGCCTTGATGAGCTCGGAAGACGCGAGCATCTGCTCGTGCAGCTCTGCCGTCGCGGTCTCCAGTGCGGCAAGTCGCGATGCGGTGAGGGATTGTGCTTCGGGTGCCGCAGCCGGGTTCTCCGCAGGTGCGGCTTTTTGAGGCGCGGGGGGCTGCTTGCCGATGGCATTCCAGAGTTTCTTCGCGCCGTCGGCCACCTTGGGGGCGTTGTTGATGACATCGGTCCAGGGGACAATTTTCAGTACCGCAAGCCAGGGCAGGGCCATAACATCTCCTTTTTAACGTGCATGGTTTGTGCGGCACGCATCAGCCGGCGGATAAACAGTCCAGATAAATTGTTGCGTCAGGCTGGGTGCGGTTACGCTGGGCCTGCCAGATCATCTCGCTCAGGCATTCCATCATACGGTGTTGCGCATCGTGTTCCGACTCGAACTGGCGGGTCAGGCGCACGAAATGCGCGCGCAGACCCGGCGGCTGGTCTATGGATATCTGCTCTTCGATAGCGAGGTGCATCATCAAATGCAGAAAAGGGTTGGGCTGACCCTGTTCCGGCGAATAGTCGTAATCGCCAAACCGCTCAGGGTCTTCGAATACGGAAAAATACTCGGGATGTTTTTCGATCAACTGCGCGGCCAGGTCTTCCAGCGGTGTCAGCAGCGATTTCTCGCGGCGCTTGCGCCAGGTTTCAAACAGGAATTGTCGCGCTTCGTCGCGGCTGGGATTAAAAAACATGGTTACTCTCCGTGATGTTTTGCATCATTGCGCTTTTTCCTTGTACTCGCACAGATCGTAAATCAGGCATACGCCGCACCTGGGTTTGCGCGCCTGACAGATATAGCGCCCGTGCAGGATCAGCCAGTGATGCGCGTCCAGCAGGAATTCTTTCGGTATCACCTTGAGCAGTTTTTTTTCCACCTCCAGCACATTCTTGCCCGGTGCCAGCCCGATGCGGTTGGAAATGCGGAAAATATGCGTATCGACCGCGATGGTAGGCATGCCGAACGCGGTATTGAGGATCACGTTGGCGGTCTTGCGCCCCACCCCGGGCAATGCTTCCAGCGCTTCGCGGGTCTGCGGCACCTGGCCTGCATGTTGTTCAAGCAAAATGCGGCAGGTTTGAATCACATGCTTCGCCTTGGTCTTGTATAGACCGATGCGCTGGATATACTCGCGCAGTCTTTCTTCGCCGAGAGCCAGTATTGCATCCGGTGTGTTGGCGACAGGATACAGCTGCCGGGTGGCGGAATTGACGCTGATGTCGGTGGCCTGCGCCGAGAGCATCACCGCCACCAGCAACTCAAACGGCGAGTGATATTCCAGTTCGGTCTTGGGGTGCGGATTGGCGGCTTGCAGGCGCTGAAAAATTGCGCGGCGTTTGGCTGGATTCATGCGCGGGAGGCGGGGCTGCAGCCGCCTGTTACCGGTGTGATTTGAGTCTCGTGGCCATGGGTTTTGCGTTCGGCGCGCAGGGTAAGCCAGTTGCGCGCTGCGATCAGCAGTCCCAGTCCGATGAACGCGCCGGGTGGCAGTACGGCAAACAGGAAGCCGTGATAATCGGGTATGACGGTGATTACCAGCGACCTGGCCGATTCGCCCAGGGCCAGATCGATGCCGGACAGCAGCGTGCCGTGGCCGAAGAGTTCACGCATACCGCCCAGTACGGCCAGCACGGCAGTCAGCCCTAGTCCCATTGCCAGACCATCGATGGCGGATTGCAGCGCGGGATTCTTGGAGGCAAAGGCTTCGATGCGCGCCAGCACGATACAGTTGGTGACGATCAGCGGAATGAAGATGCCCAGCACGAGGTACAGCGGGTACATATAGGCATTCATCAGGTACTGCACCACGGTGACCAGCACGGCAATGATCAGGATGAATACGGGAATGCGGATTTCGTTGGGCACGTAGTTGCGGATCAGCGCGACGGCGCCGCTGGACATGGCCATCACCAGCGTGGTCGCCAGCCCCAGGCTGACGCCGTTGACCACAGTGGAACTCACCGCCAGCAGCGGGCAAAGACCGAGCAGTTGCACGATGCCGGTATTCTGCTTCCACAGACCGTTGTAAAAGATGTCCCTGAATTCCTGTAAGGTCATTTTGTTTTCTCCCTGACGGCTGGCGCAACGGGTGCGAGCAGCACGGTGCGGTGTTGTTCAAAATAGCGCGCGGCCTTGTGTACGGCTTTTACCACGGCGCGCGGGGTGATGGTCGCGCCGGCCATGTAGTCGAACTGGCCGCCGTCCTTCTTCACTTTCCAGTCCGCGTTCCTGCGTTTTGCTAGCGACAGGCCATCGAATCCCTTGATCCACGGGCCTTTTGGCAGCTCGATGTAATCGCCGAGTCCGGGTGTTTCGCGGTGCGCTACCACGCGTACGCCGCTGATTTCACCGTTGCTGCGTATGGCGACGATCAGGGCTATCTTGCCGCTGTAGCCGTCGGGTGCGATGACTTGCAGCACGACGGCGCTGGGCACGCTCTTGAGGCGCGCCAGGTAGGCGATGCTGATGTCATCGGTGCCCAGCAGTTCACTGGGCGGCAGCTGCAGCGTGTCCTGTACGATGGCGTTGTCATACAGGTGCGGCGGCACAACTTGCGCGATCAGTTTGAGCTTTTCTTTCTCCACACTGCCGGCGATGTTGTCGCGGGTGAGGTAGTAGGTTGAAGCCAGTACCAGTGTGGCCAGAACGGCAAAGAACAGCAGGTTGAGCGCGGCGTGGAAAGAGGCTTGCGCCATGGTGCGCCTCATGGCTTTTGCTCCTTTTTGCCGAACACTTTGGGCTGCGTGTAGGCATCGATCAGCGGCACGCAGATGTTCATCAGCAAGGTGGCGAATGCCATGCCGTCCGGGAAGCCGCCGAAGGCGCGAATCAGATAAGTGAGCAGCCCCGCCCCAAAGGCGAAAATCAATTTTCCTCTGTGCGTGGTGGGACTGGTGATCGGATCGGTCAGGATGAAGAACGCCCCTATCATGGCGGCACCGGAGAACCAGTGAAACAGCGGTTCGACGTAGTGTGCCGGGTCCAGCAGATGGAAGAGGCCGGCAACGGCGAATAATGTGCCGAGATAGACGACCGGTATGTGCCAGCTGATGATGCGCGTGGCGAGCAGATAAAGCCCGCCGAACAGGAATCCGGCGGCCACCATTTCGCTGCCGTGCCCGGCCAGACGGCCATAGATCGGCATAGCGAGGATTTCCCCGACATGTCCGTCCAGATGCAATTGTGTCTTGAGCGTATCCAGCGGGGTGGCCATGGTGAGGGCATCCAATTTGATGCCCTCCGGGAACACACCGAGGAAAATATAGTTCAGCTGCTCGATGAAGCCCAGTTCGACGGATCCCAGTCCGTGCGGGCTGAGCCATTGCGTCATTTGTACCGGAAACGAAATGATCAGCACTGCGTAGCCTATCATCGCCGGATTGAACGGGTTGTTGCCCAGGCCGCCATAGAGATGTTTGGAAACGCTGATGGCGAAGGCCGTGCCGACCACCACCAGCCACCAGGGGGCGAGTGGCGGGATGGACAGGGCGAGCAGCCAGCCGGTGAGCAGCGCGCTGTTGTCCTTCAGGAACGGCGCTATCGGACGGTTGCGCAGCCTGAGCATCAGCGCCTCGGTGGCGAGTGCGGTGAGGCTGGCCAGCGTGATCGAAACCAGGATTGCCGGGCCGAAATACCACACATACAGCGCGATGCCTGGAATCAGTGCCAGCAGCACCTTGAGCATGATCTGCGACACACTATCCGGTTTGGTGATGAAGGGTGAGAAGAATCCGGGCATACTTATCCTTTGGTGAAACACGCGCGCCGCGAGGCCGCATTCCTCTCCCCCGCGTGCGGGGGAGAGCTAAGAGAGAGAGGGGCGAGCAGGGGCGTCATTTATCGCCCTGCCCGTCGGTGTGCTCGTCAGCTGAGGACAGGGCCAGTTCGCGGATCCGTGCGCGTCGCGCCTCGATTTCGGCGATTTCCGCCTGTTGCTGCGGCGTCAGTTGTTCGGTGTTTTTAGGCTTGATGACCGTCGCCTGTTGTTTGGCATGATCTATCGCCGCCTGAATTTTCAGCTGCATGGTGTTTTCAGGATCAGCATCAACGGGAGCATCCGCTACGTTTGCTCCCTCGCCCGCTTGCGGGAGAGGGTTGGGGAGAGGGGCGCTGGCACGTTGCGCCTTCGCTTCCTGAGCGGCTTTCTCCTTGGCAGCCAGCTTGTCGGCCTTTTCCTGTTTCTCGCGTTCGATGCGCTGTTCGCGATATTCATGTCGTTCACGTGCTGCATCGGCCGCTTTTTTGCTGGTTTCCTGCGCCCAGATTTCACTTTTGGCAAAGCGGTAATACTGCACCAGCGGAATGTTGCTCGGACAGACATAGCTGCATGCGCCGCATTCGATACAGTCGAACAAGTGGTATTCCTGAGCCTTAAGCAAATTTTTTGACTGGGCGAACCAGTACAGCTCCTGTGGCTGCAACTCTGCGGGGCAGACATCGACACAACGCGTGCAGCGTATGCAGGGCAGGGCGGGAAGTGCGGGCGGGAAGAGTTTGTCAGAGGCAGCGATGATGCAATTGGTCGCCTTGATCACGCCAACCTTTGCCGAGGGCAGGCGTATGCCCATCATCGGGCCGCCCATGATATAGCCGGTCGTGCCGGGAAGTTGGCCGGTCTGGGCGACCAGTTCGTTGACAGGTGTGCCCAGCAAGGTCTCGAAGTTTTGCGGCTGGCCGACGTTGCCAGTCACCGTGACGATGCGTGAAATCAGCGGTTCGCCGTGACGGATGGCGCGCCAGGTGCTGTAGGCGGTACCCACATTGAAGCATTGCACGCCCAGGTTGGTGGAGCGCACGCCCGCCGCGACCTCGATGCCGGTGAGCACGCGGATCAGCTGTTTTGCACCGCCGCCCGGATAAACAGTGGGCACGGCGATCACTTCCACGCGCTCGTGCTTGCCGTCCAGTACCGCAGCACGCATTGCCGAGATGGCTTCCGGCTTGTTGTCCTCGATGCCGATCAGGACTTCCTCTGCGTACAGCAGGGCGCGCATGATTTCGGCGCCTTGCAGGATTTCTGCGGCGCGTTCGCGCATCAACAGGTCGTCGCAGGTGATGTAGGGCTCGCATTCCGCGCCATTGAGCACCAGTGTCTTGATCTTGTGCTTGTGCGCATACAACTTCATGTCGCTGGGGAATGCCGCCCCGCCCAAACCGACCACGCCTGCATCGCGCAAGCGGTGGCGCAAATCGGTGTGCGACTCTGCCTTCCAGTCATCGCAGGGCTCGCGTGCGATCCATTCGTCATGGCCATCGGGGATCAGGGTGATGCACAGGTCGGGGATGCCGGAAGGGTGAGCGACTTGCTGCATGTCGATGGCGGCGATTACGCCGGAAGTGGGGGCGTGTACCGCGCTGGAGACGTGTCCTTCGGGTGCGCCGATAATCTGGCCCTTGAGCACGCGCTGACCGACTTCAACAACGGGCTTGGCGCTGTTGCCGACATGCTGATGCAGCGGGATGATCAGTTTCGAGGGCAGCGCGGCCTGTGCAATCGGCTTCTGGTTTGATTGTGCCTTGTGGGTAGCCGGGTGAATGCCGCCGTGAAATGGGTGGAGTGTTCTCATTGAGGCATTATTTCGACGGGGTCAGGGCGTACACGGGATATTTCCACTTCCAGTTACTGATGTTTTCTGCGATCGCCACCATGTCGATACAGTCCACCGGGCAGGGCGCGACGCACAACTCGCAACCGGTGCATTCCGCCGCGATGATGGTGTGCATCTGTTTCGCTGCGCCGACAATCGCGTCTACCGGACAGGCCTGGATGCACAGTGTGCAACCGATGCAGTTGTTTTCGTCGATAAAGGCGACGGCTTTGGGTTTTGGGGTGGTGTCACCGCCGAATGGCTTGAAATCCACGCCGAGCAGGTCGGCGAGTTTATGTATGCCTTCTTCGCCGCCGGGCGGACACAGGTTGATGTCTGCCGTGCCTTCGGCTATCGCGGTCGCATAGGGTTTGCAGCCGGGGAAGCCGCATTGTCCGCACTGTGTTTGCGGCAGTACGGCGTCGATTTTCTCGACCAGCGGGTTACCTTCGACGTGGAATTTGATTGCGGCGTAACCCAGCACCGCGCCCAGCGCGATGGCGATGGCCGCCATAACCAGTAATGCGCTGAGCATTATTTGACCAATCCGGAGAATCCCATAAAGGACAGGCTCATCAGCCCGGCGGTGACCATGGC
>JAUSLX010000224.1 GCA_030645775.1 Gallionella sp.
CACCTATGCCTTCGTCAATATGGGTATGGTCAGCGGTATTTTGCCCGTGGTGGGCGTGCCGCTGCCGCTGGTCAGTTATGGTGGCACATCCATGCTGACCCTGTTGCTGGGTTTTGGTATGCTGATGAGCATTCAGACACACAAAAAACTGGTCAAGAGCTAAAACAAAACGTTCTCACGCTGGTTATCCGCGTGAGATTCTTCTTGTAGATTATGCAGACTTGGCCGATATGAGCCTAAATTAAGGAGCAAGCATGCGTACAAAAATTATTGTCGTGACATTGGCGGCACTGGCGCTCAGCGCTTGCGGCACAACGCCACAACGCCCATCAGAAGCTCGCGCCGCACCCGCACCGATTGAAGATCGCTCATCCGGACAGGCTGACGTAAAGCCGATTGCCGGTAGCGGCGGTTATCTGGCAGGTGATGGCCCCGGGGAAAATATCCCGGCCAATCTGGATGCGATTCCCGATGCCGCGCCTGCGCCTGAGCCGCTGCATCGTTATGCCAACCGGCCTTATGTTGCACTGGGTAAGACTTATACGCCGCAGACTGTGGTGGGCAATTACAGGCAGCGCGGTATCGCTTCATGGTATGGCAAGAAATTTCATGGGCAGCGTACTTCCAGCGGTGAAAAATATGACATGTATGCGATGACGGCCGCCCATCCCACTTTGCCCATTCCCAGCTATGTGCGCGTGACTCATGCTGCCACGCAAAAATCGGTAGTGGTGCGCGTCAATGACAGAGGCCCTTTCCTGCATGAGCGCGTGATCGATCTGTCCTACACGGCGGCGCACAAGCTGGGCATCGTCGGTAGAGGCAGTTCGGAGGTGGAAGTCGAAAGCTTGGCGACCAATGCGTATGCTCGCCCGATAGCTAAAGTGGAAAAAGTGCAAAGTACCCCGCTGGAGCCTGTCGCACCTGCCGCCGCTGCGAACAGCAATGTTTTCCTGCAACTGGGCGCCTTTAACACGACAGACGCGGCGGAAAAATTCCTGTCCGAGATGCGTGCCAGACTGGGCGATGTCGGCAAGCAGTTGTCGTTGTTTACTCAAAACAATAAGACACGGGTTCATATCGGCCCTTATGCCAGCCAGGCAGATGCGCGCAGCAACAGGGCAGGGTTGCGGGATAAGCTGGGCTTCATGCCGATGGTGAGTCTGCGTTAAAAGCGGAAAGCAGGGAGTGAGACCGCAAGCGTCTGATATGGCAACTCCATTAATTCTGACTATGACGATAAAGCCGTCATGTCATCATTGCTTCCCCGCACAACTAAGGGGCTGCGTGAGTGAGTGGGGAGTGGTAAGTGACGAGCATGAATGAAGCCGGGAAGCTGCGCATCGACAAATGGCTGTGGGCGGCACGTTTTTACAAGACGCGCCGTCTGGCTGTCGATGCGATCGAAAATGGCAGAGTGCTGCTCGATGGCGTATGCGTCAAACCCGCCAAGACCGTCGCCGTTGGCGATCAGCTGGTACTGCATTTCGGCCAGACGCGTGTTGAGATCGAGGTGGTAGCGCTCTCGGATAAACGCGGCCCGGCACCCGTCGCTCAACAGCTCTACCGTGAGTCTGAAGAGAGCAGAACGCGCCGTGCGGAAGCCGCCGAACTGCGCAAGCTGCAACCCGAAGTTTTTAGCTACAGGCCGACCAAACGCGACCGGCGCGAGATCGAGAAATTCAGACATGGCAAATAAGGGCGTCGCAAAATGGCGCGGATATGCGCTCAACCTGCTGCTGTTGGTGCTGGTCGTTGCAGGCATACGTTTCTGGCAGCAACGCGACATGGTCACGGGTGCCGCGCCGCAATTGCAGGGCGTCACCCTCGCAGGACAGCCTTATACACTGCCGATTCATCCCGAAAAACCGGTTCTCGTACACTTCTGGGCGACCTGGTGTCCGGTCTGCCGCGCAGAACAAAATTCCATCGCCGCCATCGCGCAGGACGACCCGACCGTAATCACCGTTGCGATGCAGAGCGGGACGCCGGAACAGGTGGCGGCTCACATGCGGGAACAGGGAATCGATTTTCCGGTGCTGAACGATCCGGACGGCAGCATTGCCAGAGCCTGGGGCGTGCATGCCGTTCCGGTCAGCTTCATCATCGCACCGGACGGCAGCGTAAAGTTTGTCGAGGTCGGCTACACCACCGAAATCGGACTCAGAATCAGACGCTGGCTGGCCGGGGTTTAACCAAGCTATTGGCGGATTGAAAATTGGCGGTCAATGGTCAAACTCCGTTTGCAATTGATTTCTTGCGTTAGCCAGCGTAGCCCGGATGTAATGAAATGGAATCCGGGAGGTTAACGTGAAACTCGCGTAGCGATTCGTTCGCCTGGCTGCGTCCCCCTCGCTACGCTCTCCCCGCTTGCGGGAGAGGAGAGCGAAGCGAGGAGTCGAGGTGAGGGAAACGGGCATGGCGAGTTTCATTATCAGCGGTGGTCACTTTTCCATGCCCGTTAGATGCACCGAATCCCCGGATTCCGCTGCGCTGCATCCGGGCTACAACTACTGCATAAGGGGGCTTCCATAAGAAATAGCCCATGCAAAAGAATTATTTGTAGTCGTTCTCTTTTTGGTGCCGCAAGGCCGTAATAACGACCTCATCAACCTCTTCGTCAAAATCGTAAAGCGCAATATACCCGCTGCTACCAAAGTCAATAATAAACTCGCGGAGGCCTGTGCCGTCTTTTTTTCGACCGATTTTTGGTATTCGTGTTAATGGAATAAACGACGAAACGATCGCATCTACGGCACTACCCGCAACAGCCGTATCTTTTGCCGCAAGGAAATCATAAAGCCGCTTGATGTCTGCTTGCGCGCGCGGCGATAATTTTACCTGTGGCATATTGGCATAGGCGCATCAGGGCTTGTCTTTAGTTCCGTTGCCCACGCGCTGAATTCTTCAAGCGTAATATGCAACCCATTGAGTTTATATTCTTTCAGCGATGTTTCAGCCGCAGTAATAAATCGCTGCTCTGCTTCTTCAGCTTCAAGATATTTTTGTATGGCTTCCCGCATGAGGTAATGCGGTGTTCGATTCTTCACCGCTGCCAATAATTTGATACGGGTGCGGTCAGACTCTTCGAGTTTGACGGTTACATTCGCCGTGCGGTGTTTCTCAATGATGGGGGTTGGCATGATGCTACCTTTCAATGACAGGTAGTACCATGATAACAAATAGGCAAGAAATAAAACGAACTTAATCGCTGGCAATCTTATTAGGGCAGATTACCAATCGGGACAGGCCATGGTTTTTTTGAGCCAGTGTAGTTCGGAGGTAATTTAATGGAATCCGGGAGGTTAGATGCATCGAATCCCCGGATTCCGCTGTGCTGCATCCGGGCTACCTATTCGGCAACTCGCCCGGATAATCCGCCAGACGGGCGAGTGGAGGCGTTTTGTCCGCGCCTCACGCATCAAGGGTTGAAGTGAGCCGCCGCTATCAGGTGAGGCTTGTTCCCGCCACTCGCAACACCAGTCCCTTCAGATACGCGCCTTCGGGGAAGCTGAGCAGCACCGGATGATCGGCGCTGGCGTGCAGGTGGTGAACGATTTGCGCGTCCACGCCTGCATCGAGTGCGGCACCGGCGATGATTTTCTGGAACAGTTCTTCGTTGATGCCGCCGGAGCAGGAATAGGTGAACAGCAGGCCGCCCGGGCGCAGCAGTTTGAAGCCCAGCAGATTGATGTCCTTGTAGCCGCGTGCGGCTTTTTCGGCGAAGGCTGCGGTGGGTGCGAACTTGGGCGGGTCGAGGATGATCATGTCGAAGCTGCGGCCTTGATCGCGCAGCTTGCGCAGTGCAACAAACACATCCGCTTCCTGCCATTCGGCGCGCGATGCATCCAGGTTGTTGCGGGTCAGATTTTGCTCGGCGATACGCAGTGCATCAGCCGAGGCGTCCAGAGACAGCACCGATTTTGCACCGCCGCGCAAGGCGTAAAGCGAGAAACCGCCGGTGTAGCAGAAACAATTGAGCACATCTTTGCCGCCGGCCAGCGTCCCGGTCAGTGCACGGTTATCGCGCTGGTCGAGATAGAAGCCGGTTTTCTGCCCTTCGGCGACATCAACGCCAAAGCGCAAACCGTGCTCGACGACTTCTACTGCCTCCGGCAAATTGCCGCGCAGTACGCCACAGCGCAGTTCCAGTCCTTCCAGGGTGCGCGAGTCGGAATCGGAACGCTCGTAAATACAGGTCGGCTTACACAGTGCCTGCAAGATGTCGGCAATAGTTTCGCGCCAGCGTTCCGCTCCTGCGCTGCCGATCTGCATCACCAACACATCGCCGTACTGATCGACGATCAGTCCCGGCAGGCCATCGGATTCGGCATGGATCAGGCGCGCTCCGGTGTTCTGCGCTGTCAATTTACCCTCTCCCCCAGCCCCTCCCCCGCTTGCGGGTGAGGGGAGCAGAGCGCGTCGTGCCTCTAGCGCAGCGCTGATGCGGCGGCGGAAAAAGTCGGCGTCGATGGTCTCTTCTTCGCGCCATGACCAGACGCGTGCGGTGATCTGCGAACCCGCGTTATACGCGGCCCAGGCGATGAATTTTCCGGCGGAATCGCGCACCGGTAAGGTATCGCCGCTGGCGGGCGCGCCATCGATGCGTTCGACCGCACCGGAAAATATCCAGGGATGGCGGCGCAGCAACGATTTTTCGCGACCCTCGCGCAGCAGGATGGCTGGTTGCGCATCCGCGTTGCCGTCTATGGGCTTGCCATGCGGTGCGCTGACCGATATGTCCGATGGTTGTGCCTCGCGCCGGGTGCGCTTGCGGAAATCGCGATTACCCTGTGAAGCGCGGTGCGGTGTGGACGGTGCGCGTTTGCTGCTGTTGGGCTTTTTATCTGTCATGGCTTTCTTTTGGCGCGCGGATGTGCGGCATCGTAAATTTTGCTGAGGTACTGGAAATCAAGGTGGGTATAAACCTGCGTGGTGGAAATGCTGGCGTGGCCGAGCATTTCCTGCACGGCGCGCAGGTCGCCGGAAGATTGCAGTACATGGGTGGCAAACGAATGGCGCAGCACATGCGGATGCACGTTGCTGGTGATGCCCTGTTTAATGCCCCATTGCTTCATGCGCAATTGCACTACGCGCGGCGAGATGCGCTGACCGCGCGTACCCACGAATAGCGCCGTCTCGCCGGCATTGGCCAGTTGCGGGCGAACCCCCAGCCAGGCTTGCAACGCCTGAATCGCAAAACTGCCCAGCGGCACGATGCGTGTCTTGCTGCCCTTGCCGGTCACCCGCACGATACCTTCGGTCAGTTCGAGTTGATCCGGGTCGAGGTTGACCAGTTCGGCCAGCCGCAGGCCGGAGGAATAGAACAGCTCGAACATTGCCCTGTCGCGCATCGCCAGCGGCGTGTCGGCGGGCAGATCGACCAGTCGTGTCGCCTCATCGGGTGACAGCACATGGGGTAGCGATTTCGGCGACTTGGGGGCGCGCAAGCCGATACAGGGATTGCTGTCAAAACCGTGATCGCGCAGCAGATAATTGAAGAAGCCGCGCCAGGCCGACAACAGCCGCGCCAGCGAACGTCCGCCCAGCCCTGAACCGTGCAGTTGTGCGATGTAGCGGCGAATATGGTGGATTTTCAGCTTGATAAGCGTGGTACCGACACTTAGCTCAAACAGATATTTCAGGTCGCGCGCGTAATTTTCGGCGGTCAGCTCAGAATAGTGTTTCTCGTTGCGCAGCCACGCCAGATAGCCCTGTAAATATTTCTGATTGGAAACAGAGTTCTGGGCTGGCGTGGCGATATCCGGCATGACTAGTGATCGAGATACGGATGCAGCGCGCTGCTCACGGCTTCGCTGATGCGTTGCAGGAATACGGTGCCCATCTCCGGGTAGAAGCGTTGCTGATCTTCACTCGCCAATACCAGCAGACCGACGGAGACGCTGCCCGCGTGCAGTGGAAGATAGGCAAACGAGTGTAGTTGTGCGGCGCTTTCACCGAACCAGCTTGCCGTTTCATGTGCGGCCTGATGCAGACAAACGGGTTGCGGCTGCGCATCGGTGAACATCAGCACCTCCATGCTGGGTGGGCTGACCTGCCACAGGTTCAACACGGTATGCGGCACGGCGAAGATGTTGCGCAACAGGTGCGGAATCATTTCCTGCAAGGTGGCCAGATCGCGCGCGGCGAACAGCGAGGTGGTGAATTCATGCACCTTGTGTTGCAGCGCATCGTTCTCTTTGGCAAATGCCATCAGATCGTGCAGCTTTTTTTCCAGTACCTTATTTTTTTCGCGCAAGGTGAGCAACTGTCGCTCGCTCAGGGATATCGTCCGGCCTCCATGCGGGTGCGGCAGGGTAATTTGCGCCAGCACGTCGACATGCTCCTCAAAAAATTCCGGGGTGTTCAGCAAATAGTGTGCAACGTCTTCTGATTTCATTACCATTCCTTATAAATTTATTTCGCCTGAAAAGACGCTGATCGCAGGTCCTGTCATCAACACCGGTGCCTCTTCGCTGTTCCAGGTGATCGTCAGTTTCCCGCCATGTGTGGCAACAGTGACCGGGCTGTCCAGCAAGTTGCGCCGGATACCGGATACCACGGCTGCGCAGGCACCGGTTCCGCAGGACAGCGTTTCTCCTGAGCCGCGCTCATACACGCGCAACCGTATGTGCTGCCTGTCCATGATCTGCATGAAGCCGACATTGACGCGTTTCGGGAAGCGCGGGTGATTCTCGATCAGCGGCCCAAGTTCTTCCACAGCCGCCGATTCAACATCATCAACGACTTGCACCGCATGCGGATTGCCCATGGACACGACACTGACCATCAGCGTTTCGCCTGCGACCAGCAGCGCCTCGCTTTCCTCGCCTGTGCCATCCGTGAAGGGAATACGATCCGGCGCAAACACGGGTGCGCCCATGTCTACTGTCACATGGCCGTCTTCTTCCAGGCGCGGCCTGATCAGACCGCTGTGTGTTTCAACGACGATTTCAGGCTTGCTGGTCAATTTTTGCTCATGCACGAAACGGACGAAGCAACGCGCGCCATTACCGCATTGTTCCACCTCACCACCGTCGGCATTGAAAATTCGATAGCGGAAATCCGCGCTCGAATCGTGCGCTTTTTCGACCAGCAGTATCTGGTCGCAGCCCACGCCGAAATGCCGGTCAGCCAGCATGCGCAACTGCTCCGTGCTGAGCGAGATGCGCTGACGTATGCCGTCCAGCACAATAAAATCATTGCCCGCCCCGTGCATTTTGGTGAACTTCAGTAACATTGTGCAACCCTCATGTGTTTATTTGTTGCGTAATTGTTCATGTCGGAAACATTCCGTGGTGTGGTCATTGACCATGCCGGTCGCCTGCATCAGCGCATAGCAAATCGTCGTGCCGACAAATTTGAAGCCGCGACGCTGCAATTCGCGGCTCATTGCATCCGACTCGGGGGTATTTGCAGGCACTTCTGCCGGACTGCGCCATGCATTTTGTCTGGGATGTCCATCAACAAATTGCCAGATAAATTGTGCAAAGCTGCCGAATTCCTCCTGAACGCGAAGAAACTGCTGCGCGTTGCCGACAGCTGATTGTACCTTCAGGCGATTGCGTACAATACCCGGATTTTGCAGCAGCGATTCTATTTTATTCGCGTCATACGCCGCAATGCGTGGGGCATCAAAATTATCGAAGGCGGCACGATAATTCTCACGTTTGCGCAAAATGGTGATCCAGCTCAACCCGGCTTGCGCGCCTTCCAGAATCAAAAATTCAAATAGACGCTGATCGTCGCGGAGCGGCACCCCCCATTCGCAATCGTGATAATGCTGGTACAGGGTGTCGCCACCCGCCCATGCACAGCGTAACGGCGCGTGCAAATCAGGAATTTTGTTCACGATACTGCATGACATCGCGCCACAGACAGCGATTCATGACGACCGTGATACCGGCCGTCTGAGCGCGTCGGGCCGCCGCTTCGTGAATAATGCCTTCCTGCAGCCAGAGATGTTTGATGCCTAGTTTGATACAGCTTTCCACAATGGCGGGTACTTGTTCTGCGGCACGAAAGACATCCACGATGTCCGGTAACTCGGGGAGGCTTTCCAGGTCAGGGTAGGCCGTCTCGCCCAGCACCTCCGCCACCATCGGGCGCACGGGGATGATGCGATAACCCAGGCTTTGCAAGCCGCGCGCCACCCGGAAGCTGGGGCGTGATTCATTGGGTGACAGCCCGACCACCGCAACGGTGTGTATCTGCTGTAACAGTTGCCGAATTATTTCTGTATCTGGATTGGTAAACATCATCAGGTAATTTGGGCGGTTCAGGTTGTAACGATAACACTATTGTGCGGGCTTGCCGCCATGATCAAAAGCGTGCATGGACGAACACACCAAAAACCGCTATGCTGCGCACGCTTTTGAATACTGCTTGAGTATATTCAGTTCTGGTTCCACTTTATTATAGTTTTCCTGTAGCGCCCGTAGCTCAGATGGATAGAGTACAGCCCTCCGAAGGCTGGGGTCGCACGTTCGAATCGTGTCGGGCGCACCACATCCAGAAAAGGCTTATTTCTCAAGGGGAATGAGCCTTTTGCATTTTGGCTATCCGTGCAAAAAATCGATTCTGAAAGTCTGAAGCAAGCAGGCGAATACGCTTAATCTGTCATATCACTGTCACAACCTTGCGTTAACGTGCGCGGTATTAAAACCGATGACGGGAATTGCCCATGTTTGCCACGATACCAGTTGCCCCCACTCATTTGAGCTCCCGTACGCCGTGTGCGCAATTTCGGGGGAATCTTGTTCTGGCATCAGTGCCTGTCATGACACCGCTCCAGGAAATTATCGCGCAACGCAAATTGAGCGCCTTGTTTCAGCCCATCATTGATCTCAAGACCGGAGAATTTCTCGGATTTGAAGGTCTGATACGCGGGCCGGCGGATAGCCCTTTGCATTCGCCCGCTAATCTATTTTGTGCGGCTGAACAGCAGAGTTTGTCGCTGGAAGTGGAAATGCTGTCGCGCCAAATTGTTCTGGAAGCTTACTCCAGACAAAGTTTGCCGGGCAATTT
>JAUSLX010000017.1 GCA_030645775.1 Gallionella sp.
CGTATGTTCAAAAACAATTGTTTCAAAATGTTAGTGAGCCTTACAAATTCAGAGTTAGCCCAAAGGCCAGGCGCATAAGAAATTTACGGGCATCCGCTACGCGGATGCCCGTAAATGTAGATTTTTAGAGGCTCACTTCACAACTGCGGGTGAGCGCGCTCCAGCTTGCTGTGCAGTTTGTTGAGCGCGTTCAGGTAAGCCTTGGCGGAGGCCACCACGATATCGGTGTCCGCGCCCTGCCCGTTGACGATGCGCCCGCCCTTGGCCAGACGCACCGTCACCTCGCCCTGCGCATCGGTACCGCTGGTGATGTTGTTCACCGAATACAGCTGCAGCTCAGTGCCGCTATGCACGATTTTCTCAATCGCCTTGAAGGTTGCATCCACCGGGCCGCCGCCATGCATCTCTGCCTCGTGCGACTCAGCTCCTATGCTCATCACCACTCGTGCCACAGGCAAAATGCCGGTTTCACAATGCGCACGCAACGAGACCAGACGGTAATGCTCATCGACCTGCGCAATGGCTTCATCGCTGACCAGCGCCTGCAAGTCCTCGTCGAAGATTTCGTGCTTGCGATCGGCCAGTTCCTTGAAGCGGGCAAACGCCGCATTGAACGCCTCGTCTGACGCAAACTCGATGTGCAAGGCGGTGAAACGCGAGCGCAAGGCATTACGTCCGGAGAGCTTGCCCAGCGTCAGCTTGTTGGCGTTCCAGCCCACATCTTCGGCGCGCATGATCTCGTAGGTTTCGCGATGTTTGAGCACGCCATCCTGATGAATGCCTGATTCATGGGCGAATGCATTCGCACCGACAATCGCCTTGTTCGGCTGCACCGGATAACCCGTGATGCTGGACACCAGCTTGGATGTCGCAACGATCTGTGTAGTGTCGATACGCGTATCGAGATTGAACACATCGCGACGGGTTTTCACCGCCATGACGATTTCTTCAAGGGAAGCATTGCCGGCGCGTTCGCCCAGGCCATTGATCGTGCATTCGACCTGACGCGCACCGTTCATCACCGCAGACAAGGAGTTTGCGACCGCCAGCCCCAAATCGTTGTGGCAATGCGTCGACCAGATCACTTTGTCCGAATTCGGCACGCGCTGTATCAATTGTTTGATGCGTTCGCCCCATGCAGCGGGAATGGAATATCCGACCGTATCCGGCACGTTTAAGGTTCTCGCACCCGCCCCGATTACCGCATCGAACACCCGCACCAGAAAGTCCATGTCGGAACGCACCGCATCTTCGGCGGAAAATTCCACATCGTCGGTATATTCGAGCGCCCACTTCACGGCATTCACCGCACGCTCGACCACCTGATCTTCATTCATGCGCAACTTATGCTGCATGTGAATCGGACTGGTGGCGATAAAAGTGTGAATACGGCCGGATTTGGCGGGCGCAATTGCCTCCCCTGCACGGCGTACATCGTTCTCGCTGGCACGCGCCAGTGAACACACGGTGGAATCCTTGACGGCTTCGGCAACCGCTTTGACGGCCTCGAAATCACCCGGACTGGCAGCGGCAAAACCTGCCTCGATCACATCCACACCCAGTTTTTCCAGTTGGCGTGCAATGCGCAACTTCTTTTCACGGGTCATCGCAGCACCCGGGCTTTGCTCGCCATCGCGCAAGGTGGTATCGAATATGATTAGTTTATCGGTCATGAAAAACTCCTGAATAAATAGATTAACCAGCGCAACCTCTTGAGGTTAGCGCGTTTGATACTTCAGATTTCGGGTATAGGATTAGCGCGCGCCGCGCAGCAGCAGTGCGGCCAGCAGACTGAACGTGGAGTGAAGCTGAGAAATTTGGCGTGAAAAGTGCATGTCGTGAATATAGCGAGTTTTGTCGGCTCACGCAATGGGCTTGCTGCGTCGCCGTATGAACCACATCACAAAGCCCGACATTGCATAAACCAGAAACAGGCCAAACAACACGCCCGGCGGATAACTGAAAATCAGCAGAAAAAATATTGCGGCGAGAAAGATCACCAGAAATGGCACGCTCTTACGCATATTGATTGTTTTAAAACTGTAGAAGGGCAGATTGCTGACCATGCTCAGGCCCGCAAAGATCGTGAGGGTCGCGGCATACCAGCGCAGCGATTCACCGCTGTATCCATAATCGAGCATCACCCAGACGAAACCGGCCACCAGTGCCGCCGCCGCAGGGCTGGGCAATCCTTGAAAGTAATTCTTATCGACAACGTCGATGTTGGTATTAAAGCGCGCCAGACGCAAGGCGGTTGCGACACAATAAATGAAGGCGGCGAACCACCCCCATTTTCCCATACCCTTCAATGCCCATTCGTACATCACCAGGGACGGCGCAACACCAAATGAAACCATATCGGACAAACTGTCGTATTCCGCACCGAATTCACTTTGCGTATGCGTCATGCGCGCCACGCGACCATCCAGCCCATCGAGCACCATGGCGACAAAAATCGCCACCGCTGCATACTCGAATTTCCCGTTCATCGATTGCACGATGGCGTAGAAGCCCGCGAACAGTGCGCCCGTGGTAAACAGATTAGGCAGCAGATAGATGCCGCGACGGCGTAAGTTCATCGGCTTGCGTGTATTGAATTCGTCCATAGCGGAAGATTAACCGTTTTGTGCCAAGACCGCCAGCTTAAGCCTTCACATACGATGAAAAAATTAGGATGGCGGGTCAGATCGTCGTAAATAAAAATCGCCAGTCGTTAGTTGCAAGCAAGGATCGGACCTTTACTCTCAATTAACGTCTGGCGACTGTTTTGAATCATTAGTCATTAGTCGCAAGCTTGCTGTTTAACCAGCAACTAGCGACTAATATCTACCAACTGTCTTTAGTTCTTCGATTGATCGACCAGCTTGTTTTTGCCGATCCAAGGCATCATCGCGCGCAACTGACCGCCAACTACTTCGATCGGATGTTCAGCATTCAGACGACGACGTGCAGTCATTTCAGGATAGTTGGTGCGACCTTCCAGAATAAACTGTTTTGCGTAATTACCATTCTGGATGTTGGTCAGACATTCCTTCATTGCAGCACGAGCCTGGTCGCCGATGACGCGATGACCTGTGACGTATTCGCCGTATTCCGCATTGTTGGAAATCGAGTAGTTCATGTTGGCGATGCCGCCTTCGTACATCAGATCCACGATCAGTTTCAGTTCGTGCAGACATTCGAAATACGCCATTTCAGGTGCATAACCCGCTTCAGTCAGGGTTTCAAAACCGGCCTTGACCAGTTCAACCGCACCACCGCACAACACAGCCTGTTCGCCGAACAAGTCGGTTTCAGTTTCTTCGCGGAAGTTGGTTTCGATTACGCCACCCTTGGTGCCGCCATTGGCTGCAGCATAAGACAGCGCGATGTCGCGAGCCTTGCCTGACTTGTCCTGGAACACTGCGATCAGGCTAGGTACGCCGCCGCCCTTCAAGTATTCAGAACGAACCGTATGGCCAGGGCCTTTAGGGGCGATCATGATGACATCCACGTCGCTGCGTGGCACGACCTGGTTGTAATGCACGTTAAAACCGTGAGCAAACGCAAGAGCCGCGCCGGCCTTCATGTTTGGCGCGATATCGCGGTGGTAAACCTCAGGAATCGTTTCATCCGGCAACAGGATCATCACGACATCAGCTGCAGCTACTGCCACGGCCACTTCAGCCACGTTCAAACCGGCAGCTTGTGCCTTGGCCCAAGACGCGCCGTCTTTACGCAAACCAACGGTCACATTCACGCCGGAGTCGCGCAGGTTCTGCGCATGGGCGTGGCCTTGTGAGCCGTAACCCACGATAGTGACTTGTTTGCCCTTGATCAAGGATAGGTCTGCGTCTTTGTCGTAAAATACTTTCATAGTGCCCTCTTCAAAATAAAATAAAAAAT
>JAUSLX010000232.1 GCA_030645775.1 Gallionella sp.
GCGCGCAAGTTTCAATGCCGCCATCAAATGGCTGGCGAGCAAGTCACCTGATGCTTCGCCCGCGACGATACCTATGACAAGTTTATTCTGCGACATGAACGGTTAGCGAACGATACCGCGTGTTGAATTAGCCAGAAAATCGGCCAGGGGTTGCAACTCGGCCTGCTCCGCCTGTTGAATGACAGCCTGAGCATCCACCAGACTCAAACCCGATTTATACAAAGTCTTGTAGGCACGCTTGATCGCCATGATGGAGGCGCTGGAAAATCCGCGCCGTTTGAGTCCTTCTGAATTGATGCCGTGCGGTGCGCTGGGATTGCCGGACACCAGCACAAAGGGGGGCACGTCCTGCAACAAAATGGTGCCCATGCCGGTGATGATGTGCGCGCCGATACGGACGAACTGATGTACCACGGTAAAACCGCCCAGAATCGCGTAATCGCCGACCTCAACGTGCCCGGCCAGCTGCGCATTATTGGCGAAAATAGTGTGGTTGCCGACCTGGCAGTCATGCGCCAGATGCACATACGCCATGATCCAGTTGTGATTGCCCACGCGCGTCACGCCGACATCCTGAGCCGTACCGAGGTTAAAGGTGCAGAATTCACGGATGGTGTTGTGATCGCCGATCTCCAGCCTTGTCGGTTCATTGGCATATTTCTTGTCCTGCGGGATTTCGCCCAGCGAACAGAACTGAAAAATGCGGTTGTGCTGACCGATACGCGTATGACCGTTAATCACCACATGCGGGCCGACTACCGTACCTGCGCCGATCTCGACATGTTCGCCGATAATGGAATACGCCCCCACCTCGACATCATCAGCGAGCCGGGCGTTCGGGTGAACAATCGCGGTTGAATGGATCATCAGGCCACCGTTTTAACGGTACACATCAACTCGGCTTCCGCCGCCAACTGCCCGTCCACTTCGGCAATGGCCTTGAACTTATACACGCCGCGCATGCTGCGTGTGAGTTCCACCTTGAAAATCAGCTGGTCGCCAGGCGTGACCGGGCGCTTGAAACGCGCGCCGTCAATTCCGGCAAAGTAATACACCGTTTTTTCGTCCGGTTTCTTTTCCATACTCTGAAATGACAGCAAGGCCGCAACTTGCGCCATCGCTTCGATGATCAGCACACCCGGCATCACCGGATGGTGCGGGTAGTGTCCGGGAAAGAAGGGTTCGTTGATGGTGACATTTTTCAGCGCGACGATGCTTTTTCCCGGCTCAATAGACAACACGCGATCGACCAGCAAAAACGGGTAGCGGTGCGGCAAACTCTCAAGAATGGCGTGGATATCCATTGCGGGTACGGATTTTTCGGATTGTGTACTCATTCTGCACTGCCTTTCAATGATTCCTGTTTTAACAACAATTTTTCCAATGCTTTGATTCTGTCTGACATTTCATCAAGATGGCGCAGATGTACCGCGCTCTTCTTCCAGTCGTCGGTCTTGCTGAACGGGAATATTCCCGCATAGGAACCCGCTTCGCGGATAGATTTGCCGATCAGGGTGAACGATGAAATGACTACATGATCGGCAATCTTCAGATGCCCCAGTATTCCCGCACTGCCACCGATCTGGCAGTATTTTCCAATAGTGGTGCTGCCCGCAATTCCCACACATCCGGCAATCGCAGTGTGTGCGCCTATGCGCACGTTGTGGGCAATCTGAATCTGATTGTCCAGCTTCACGCCGTCCTCGATCACCGTGTCATCCAGCGCGCCGCGATCAATAGTGGTATTCGCACCGATCTCGACATCGTTGCCGATCACCACGCGACCGATTTGCGGGATTTTGATCCAGCGACCTTCATCCATGGCGATGCCGAACCCGTCGGAGCCGATCACCACGCCCGAATGTGCGATCAGATTGTCACCTATCACGCAGCCGTGATAAATCACCACGCGCGGATACAAACGCACGTTACAGCCAATAAGTACGTTATCACCGATGCAACAGCCTGCACCAATCACGGTATGCGCACCAATCACCGCACCTGCACCGATGACCGCAGTTGCGGCAATGCTGGCGGTCGGGTCTATCAGTGCGCCCTCGCCTACCACGGCGCTAAAGTGAACCCCGGGCTTTATTTCAGGAAGAGGATTGAGCAAAGCAGAAACCCTGGCAAAACAGGCATAGGGATTTTGTGAAATGATGCGTGGCAAATCAGTTGTCTGCGCGTCGGCTTCACCCAGTATCACCGCACCAGCCCGGGTATCAGCCAGCTGTGCACGGTATTTACTGTTGGTCAAAAAACTGATCTGATTGGATAGAGCGTGTTCCAGCGTTGCCACTTGTGAAATACGCACTTCGGCGTCGCCCACTACGCGCTCACCCAAACGCGCTGCAATCTCTGCTAACGAATAAACCATGCTAGCCGTTACTTGCTATCTGCCTTATCCAGGGCGAGATTCTTGAGCACCTTATCGGTAATATCGACCTTGGGATTGCGGTAAACCGCTTCCTGCAAAATAAGGTCATACTTTTCGGACTCCGCAATGGATTGTATCGACTTGTTGGCACGCTCCAGCACGACCGCCAGCTCCTCGTTCTTGCGCAGGCTCAAATCTTCACGAAACTCGCGCTGCATGCGTTGCAGGTTGACATTCAGTGCACTCAACTCGCGTTCCTTGTTGCGGTGCTCAGCCTCACTCAATCCGGCGACCTCTTTTTCCAGCAAAGTTTGCAATTCCTTGGCTTGTTTCATCAATTTCTTGATTTCCAGATCACGCCCCGAAAATTCCTTCTCTATCTTTTTCTCTGCCTTCATCGCGGGTGCAGACTCACGCAAGACACGCTCGGTATCGACTACGCCCACCTTGAAGTCCGCTGCCATAGCCGAGCCCGCAGCCAGCAATCCACCCAGCAGCAGCGTCCTGATCATCCTTGTTTTCATATCCGTCCCTTAATATTATCAGCCTGCAGCCATAGCCCCCGTGAGAGCCCTAAGCCGGACAAGCCGGAACCAAACTTGTAGGTC
>JAUSLX010000234.1 GCA_030645775.1 Gallionella sp.
GGCATCTCCGGCGCGCGGGTAATTTCCGGGATACGCATCACTTCACGCACCTTGAACACGTTGATGCCGAAAGTTTCCTCGCGCCCGGTACGCATATCCTTGCCCAACGAGAACATCAAAATTTCCAGCTTGTTGGTTCCCGCCAACTTGGTACGGGCATCAATATTTTTTAACAGATCGGACATTTCTTGCTCCAATAAAACAGTCGTTTGTTCTTAGTCATTAGTCATTAGTTGATGTTGTCGCTACGCGGTATTCATTCAAAAACACGAGCACTTGTGCGACATGTTTTGTGGGAATGCCCTTGCGGCATTAACTAGCGTCTAACGACTGCCTCGATATTGCGTCACCCCAGTGCACATTTGGTCAACGGATATCCCGCCTTTTTCAATTCAGTTGCCGACCTTGCCAATGCCTCTGCAGCCAGTTTCGCTTCATTGACGGACTGCACATTGCTTTCCACCAGTGTGGTGATGCGTTCCAGACTGTTTGCCACGCTCTCGCCGGCCGCCGACTGTTCTCTGGATGCAGAGGCAATATGCTCTACGCGTTCCGCCATATGAACCGTCGCAGCCATGATTTCCTTCAGTCCGTCGCCATTTTTGCGTATCAGGGCAATCCCTCCATCCACCTCGGATACCGCACCCTGCATGGACTTGACTGCGGAATCCGCAATCGTATTGATGTCGCGTATGGTGGTAGCGATATCCTTGGTGCTGGTCGCCGTGCGTTCGGCAAGCTTGCGCACCTCGTCGGCCACCACGGCAAAGCCGCGCCCCTGTTCACCAGCCCGTGCCGCTTCAATCGCCGCATTGAGCGCCAGCAGATTGGTCTGTTCGGCAATATCCTTGATGGCATTTGAAATCACACCTATCTTCTGTATGGATGAACCCAAATCCGTGATCGTCTTGCTGGAAGCTTGCACCGTGTCGGCCACTCTGCGGGTTGCTGCGATGCTCAGATCCATGCTGCGACTATTCTCTTCGACGATATGTTGTGTCGATTTTGCATCCGCCAGCGAATCTGCCGCCATTCCTGCCACCTCGGCAACCGATTGACTGAATTGCTCCATGGCGGCGGCAATCGCCCGAATATGGTCTTGCTCGGTCAATGCATTGCCCGCCACCCCGCTCACTCTGGCATCCAGGTCCTGAATGCTGCCCTGTATATAAGCGACCGGAGTAACGATTTCATCGACCATGGTGCGCAAATAGGTTTGCATGGTCTGGATTTCACACAACAGCC
>JAUSLX010000247.1 GCA_030645775.1 Gallionella sp.
GGCATCGAGCCGTCTGCCTGGCTGAAAGATACGCTGGAAAAACTGCCCGTCTGGACCATGCGACGCATCGACGAACTCTTGCCCATCAAACCTGCTGCATAAGCTGAATCGTCTGGCTAGGTGGGATGGACGGACGCATACGTATCGGTCACTATCGCAGTGCAATTACCGAGGCGGTTACGGCACTTGAAGTGGCCGTATTCAGGTTTGCCGGCAACACCAATGCAGATAGAGCATTTGCGCCACATATGGCCCACCGGTTGGCACTGAGCAGCTTGAAATCACAGGTTGACCATCTTGGCTTGAGTGCAACGATAAACTATCTTTTGCCTACCATTTTGCATGAAGAGTTATTGCCAGCATCCGTGATATCCGAATGTCAGTTTGCAATCAGTCGGCGACAAAACATTGTGCATAACGGCCAGCGTAGTGTTTCGGAAAATGATGCGCGACGAGCAGTTTCAGGCGTTAGGGCTTGCTGCCAAGTTTTAGAAAAAGTGACAAACATACCCGCAGAAGGGGCGCCGTAATGCCCAACGAGTAAGGTTAGATCGTGATCGCGAAGCGAGCCGCGATCTAAACCGTTTGTTGGACAAGCCCGGCAGTCGAGAGGGAAGGCGCAAAGATCGCAAGGGTCTTCCCCGACATCATTGGCGCTAAAGCACCTAATGCTGGCGTGAAAGCGCGGAGCCGGTTAATGCTATGCTGGGCATCGCAAACCCAGCGCAGCGGTCGCGCCGCTGTGAGCGCTACTCGCTGTGATAAACTGCGAACTGTCAGCATCTACTGCATTGGAGGTCAGCGTGAGTACGAATCTGGAAATCCTGGAAGCCGAAGTCTTGCAGTTACCCCCTGTTGAACGCTCGTACCTGCTTGAGCGGCTGATCGCCAGCCTTGATTCAGACCCTGAAGTCGAGGAAGCTTGGGAGCGAGAAGCCGATCGCAGGGAAGCCGAACTGGAATCAGGTTCAATCTCGGCAGTTTCATGGCAGGAAGCCATCGCCCGGCTTCGAGCAAGACTTACGCGATGACCTATTCGCTCCACCCTGGAGCGGAGCATGATATTGCCAACGCTCTGGATTTTTACAAAGAACAAGCTGGTCTTGTGGTAGCTGAACGTTTTCTCGAAGAATTTGAACGTGTCGCCAAGCTTCTGGTTGAACATCCCGATCTTGGAACGCCAACGACGAGAGGGCGACGGACATTCCCGTTGAAGGTTTTTCCGTACTCGGTCGTATACCGAAATCTCGAAAGCAGCATTCGAATCCTGATCGTGCGCCATCAACACAGGAAGCCCGGCTACGCTGGCGGTAGGCGATAAGTGCAATGCCCTACGTTCGAGCGGGACTGCCGCGAAGCCGCCCGCGTCAGCACCTCACTTTTCCATGCCCGTTAGGCAGATGACATTGAAAAAGGCGGCGGGTTACATCCTATTGGCTCTTTCATGTCTTGCTTGGGCTGTGATTTTTGTTTTGCCTCTCTTCGAGATTTCAGTCGGAGAGGTAGCAGCGCTTACAACTGGGTTAATTGTTGCGGGTGAGGCAGCATTCTTTCTCGGAATAACGCTTTTGGGTAGAGAGGCATGGGAAAAGATCAAGGCAGTTTTCAGGAAAAAACAGAGTTAATTAGGGCAGTCAAAAAAGCCTAGCCCTGCGTTCGAGAGGGGCTGACCGATAAGCGTTCTTTTTGCGATCTGTGGATTCGTGAACGAATTGCTCAAGTGATATAATCCGCGCCTCTTTAAAGGTGCTTCTAATGTCTTTTGTAATAAATTTCAAATCCCATATTGCCGAATTGTTTGCGCAGGCGTTGCGCGATGTTGCGCCCGATGCGGCACAAATCGATATTCTCATCGAACGTCCCAAGCAGGCATCGCATGGCGATTACGCCTGCAATCTGGCCATGCAGTTGGCAAAACCACTGCGTAAATCGCCGCGCGACATTGCGCAGGCGCTGATCGCCGCGTTGCCAGTCTCGGATGTGATAGAAAAGGTAGAGGTCGCCGGAGCCGGCTTCATCAATCTGTTTCTCACCAAAGCGGCGAAGCAGGTGATCGTGCATGCCGTATTGCATGCGGGTGCCGGTTACGGCCACATTCATCTGGGCGCGGGACGCAAGTTGCAGGTGGAGTTTGTCTCCGCCAATCCGACCGGCCCGCTGCATGTGGGTCACGGTCGCGGCGCGGCGGTGGGCGATTGTCTGTGTAATGTGCTGCATGCGGCGGGCTGGAATGTCACGCGCGAGTTCTACTATAACGATGCGGGCGCGCAGATCGAAAACCTGATGCGTTCCGTACAGTTGCGCTGCAAGGGCATCACGCCGGATGATCCGTCATGGCCGGAGGGCGGATATCGCGGCGATTACATCGCTGACGTAGCCCGTGCCTACATGGCGAAGGAAACGGTGGAGGCGGATGATCAGCACACCACAGGCAAGGGTGAGGTGGATGACGAGGTGGCGATACGCCACTTTGCCGTAGCTTATCTGCGCCGCGAACAGGATCTCGATCTGCGTGCCTTTAACGTGGAATTTGATGTGTTTTCGCTGGAGTCCGCGCTGTATAGCGAGGGCAAGGTGGAGGAGACGGTCAGCAGGCTGATTGCCAGTGGTCATACTTATGAGCAGGACGATGCGCTGTGGCTGCGCACCACGGATTTCGGCGATGACAAAGACCGTGTGATGCGTAAGACGGATGGCGGCTATACCTATTTTGTGCCGGACGTGGCTTATCACCTGGAAAAATGGCGGCGCGGCTTTGTCCGCGTTATCAACGAGCAGGGCGCGGATCATCACAGCACCATCACGCGGGTAAGAGCCGGGTTGCAGGCGCTGGATATCGGCATACCCAAGGGTTGGCCCGACTATGTGTTGCACCAGATGGTGACCGTGCTGAAGAACGGCGAAGAAGTAAAGATTTCCAAGCGTGCCGGCAGTTATGTGACGCTGCGTGACCTGATCGACGAAGTCGGCTGCGATGCGACGCGTTATTTCCTCGCGGCGCGCCACCCTGATTCGCAGCTGGTTTTCGATATTGATCTGGCAAAATCGAAGACGAATGACAACCCGGTTTATTACATACAATATGCGCACGCCCGCATCAGCACAGTGCTGGAAACCTGGGGCGGAGAACGGCTGAGCTTGTTGCAGGCGGATTTCAGCCTGCTGGATAGTGAATATGAAGCCGCATTGTTGCAGTTGATGATTGATTACCCGCAAGTGATCGAGAGTGCCGCACAGGATCTGGCACCGCACCTGGTCGCGTTCTACCTGAAGGACTTAGCTGCGTCGTTCCACAGCTACTATAATGCTTCCCGCTTTCTGGTCGATGATGAAGCGGTCAAGTGCGCGCGTCTGGCGCTGATTGCGGCGGCCGCGCAAGTGATGAGCAATGGCTTGGCGTTGCTGGGTGTCAGCGCGCCGGAAAAGATGTGATTGCGGCTGAGCCGTGCCTTATCCACAAAAGGAAATGAATAGAATATGAGCAGAGCAACAAGCAACAAATCCACCTCGCCGCGCAAGAGCGGCAGTCCGATGTTGATGGGTATTTTGCTGGGTATGATAGCGGGGGTTGCATTGGCGGCTGGGTTGGCCTGGTTTCTGCTGAAGTCGCCCAGTCCCTTCGTCAACAAGGAACAAGTGGTAAAGCCGTCGGCGGACATCGTTAAACCCGCCGCTGAAGTGGTCAAACCCAGGATCGATCCCGCTGCCGTCTCTGATGAAGAGGCCGCCAAGCCGCGTTTTGAATTTTACAAGGTTTTGACGGACAAGCAGGATACAACAGCGGATACGCAGCCTAAAGCGGCCGAGCCGCAGGCTGTAAGCAAACCCCCTGCTTCGCCCAAAGAAACGTATTTGCAGGCAGGCGCCTTTGCGAATGCGGATGATGCGGAAAATCTTAAGGCAACATTGGCGATGAAAGGGCTGGTAGCCGATGTGCATACCGTGACGATTCCCGGCAAAGGCGAGATGCATCGCGTCCGGCTCGGCCCCTTTAAGAGTGAGCAGGAAATGACCAGCGTGCGCGGCACTTTGAAACTAAATGGCATGGAGGCGACTCCAACACGCTGATTGCCAGTCTGTCTTGAGCGACACAACAGTCGATTGACGGAACTGAGTCTGTATTTTAACGTGAAACTCGCGTAGCGATTCGTTTGCCCTTGCCCTCGCTTGCGGGGGAAAGTTGGAAAGGGGGAACGGGCATAGCGAGCTTCATTATCAGGGGTGGCATCATTGTCATGCCCGTTAGGTGTACCTGCCATCATTTTAAGGAGTAATCGGTGAAAAATATTTTTAAGAGTCTGCTCATTGCAGTATTGTTTCTGTCCGGCAGCACGGCGTTTGCCGCTGCACAAGCAGGTAAAGGTTACACCCTGCTTAATCCGGCGCAGCCCGTCAGCAGCAAGAAAATTGAAGTGCTGGAATTCTTCTTTTACGAATGTTCGCATTGTTTTTATTTGCACAACGAGTTGGCTGCATGGGAAAAAACCATGCCCGCTGATGTTGAATTGACATTCGTGCCAACGATTTTCCGTGATACGACCGAACCGCTGGCGCGTACCTTTTACGCGCTTGAAAGCATAGGAAAAATAAAACAAATGGATGATGCAATTTATCAGGCTATCCATGTAAAACAGGCGAATCTTTACGATCTGAATACGATAGGGGCATTCGTCGGCAGTAACGGTGTGGATCGCAGTAAGTTTTCAGCCGCCTATAATTCTTTCACGGTGAACAGCAAGGTGGTACGCGCCAAGCAGATGATACGCAGCTATGGTATCAACGGTACGCCGACGCTGGTCGTGGATGGTAAATATGCGATTACCGGCTTGCAACCGGCTGACACCATTCGCGTTCTGAATGAGGTTATTGCGATGGTGCGCAAGTCTCGCCCTGCGGAAAGCAAGACGAAAGCCAAGTGAACAACGGATGAAGGGGGAAGGTGGAAGAGCTAAGGGGGAAAAATCCTCAATCATCGCTCCTGAATCCCGCCTTCGTGTTGTCATCACGGGCGCGTCGAGCGGATTAGGTCTGGCGCTCGCGCGCCATTATCTTGAGCGCGGCGCAATCGTTGCCGCTTTCGCCCGGCGCAGCGACCTGCTGCACGCGCTGGCGACAGAATTTCCCGGTCAGGTGCATTGTTATGCACTGGACGTGCGCGATGGCGCAGCCGTGCAACGGGCCGCCCTTGATTTTATCGGCTGTGTGGGCGTGCCGGAGGTGGTTATCGCCAATGCGGGTGTCAGCGTGGGTACGCTCACCGAATATGCCGAGGATGTGGATGCATTCCAGCAGGTGATGGACATCAATGTGCTGGGGATGGTGAAGACCTTTCAGCCCTTCGTCGCAGCGATGCGTGCCGCCCGTCATGGCACTTTGGTGGGCATCGCCAGCGTGGCGGGTCTGCGCGGTTTGCCGGGGGCGGGTGCCTACTCTGCGTCCAAGGCCGCCGCGATTACCTACCTGGAATCATTGCGCGTCGAGCTGCATGGCAGTGGCGTGAAAGTGGTTACGCTTTGCCCGGGCTATATCAGGACCGCGATGACCAAGATCAATCCTTACGCTATGCCCTTCATTCTGGATGCGGACGAGGCGGCACGGCGCATGGTGCGCATTATCGCGCGACAAACCTCTTATGCTGTGATTCCGTGGCAAATGGGGTTGGCAGGCGCGCTGCTCAAATCGCTGCCGCGCTGGCTGTATGACCGTTTGTTTGCCCACGCACCGCACAAGCCACGCGGTCTGCTTTAACGTGAAACTCGCGTAGCGACGTACCGTACCCCTCGCCCTTTGGGATAGCCAGCCACTTGCCAGCTCTTGTACCCTTTAGGGTGTGCTGGCTTAGTGGAATGGCTAGTAGTTC
>JAUSLX010000248.1 GCA_030645775.1 Gallionella sp.
ATCAGCTTACGCTTGAAACGGGCGAGATTGCACGTCAGGCTAGCGGTGCGGTTCTGGTCAGTCTGGATGATACCGTGGTGCTGGTCACCGTGGTGGGTCGTAAAAATGCCAAGCCAGAGCAGGATTTCTTCCCGCTGACCGTGGACTATATGGAAAAGACCTACGCGGCCGGCAAGATTCCGGGTAGTTTTTTCAAGCGCGAAGGACGCCCCAGCGAAAAAGAAATTCTGACTTCGCGTCTGATCGATCGTCCGCTACGTCCGCTGTTTCCAGAGAGTTTTTACAATGAGGTGCAGATCGTTGCGACGGTTATGTCCTCGGACAGCGAAATTGACGCCGATATCCCGGCTTTGATCGGTGCTTCCGCTGCCTTGGCTTTGTCCGGTATTCCTTTCGATGGCCCCATTGGTGCGGCTCGCGTAGGTTATGTTGATGGCCAGTATTTGCTTAACCCGACAGCGAGCGAGCTGAAGACATCGCAAATGGATCTGGTTGTCGCCGGTACCGACCGTGCGGTGCTGATGGTTGAATCCGAAGCGCAGCAATTGTCCGAAGAAGTGATGCTGGGCGCGGTAATGTTCGGTCACGAGCAATTCCAGGTAGTGATTCAGGCTATCAACGAAATGGTTGAAGCAGTGGGCGCGCCGGCATGGGATTGGGTTGCACCGGCCAAGGATGAGGCGCTGATCGCTCAGATCGCAGAACTCGCCGAAGCTGATTTGCAACAGGCATATGCGATTCGCTCCAAGCAGGAACGCACGCAATCGCTTTCCGCTATTCATGACAAAGTCATGGCCGCGGTATCATCTGATATCGAGAAAAATCACGTCAATGAATTGTTCGGTGCGCTGGAAGCCAAGATTGTACGTGGACAGATACTCAGTGGTGAGCCGCGCATTGACGGTCGCGATACGCGCACTGTTCGCCAAATCACCATACGCAACAGCGTATTGCCGCGCACGCACGGTTCCGCTCTGTTTACCCGTGGCGAGACTCAGGCTGTCGTCGTGGCGACACTGGGCAGCATGCGCGATGCACAGAAGGTCGATGCCCTGCAAGGCGATTTTTCAGACCGCTTCATGCTGCATTACAACTTCCCTCCCTATGCTACTGGCGAAACAGGCCGCGTAGGTACGCCCAAGCGTCGTGAAATCGGTCATGGCCGTCTGGCCAAGCGTGCGCTGGTTGCGGTGCTGCCGGATGAAGAGGATTTTGGTTACGCGATTCGTATCGTGTCTGAAATCACGGAATCGAATGGTTCCAGCTCGATGGCTTCCGTGTGTGGCGGTTGCCTGTCCATGCTGGATGCCGGTGTGCCTCTCAAGGCGCATGTGGCGGGTATCGCGATGGGTCTGATCAAGGAAGGCAATCGTTTCGCCGTGTTGACCGATATTCTGGGTGATGAAGATCATCTGGGTGATATGGACTTCAAAGTTGCGGGTTCCGAAACCGGAATTACCGCGTTGCAGATGGACATCAAGATCAACGGCATTACGCGCGACATCATGCAGGCTGCATTGAGCCAGGCGCGCGAAGGTCGCTTGCACATTCTCGCTTTGATGACTGAATCGCTGTCAGGCGCACGTAGTGAATTGTCCGAATTCGCGCCGCGCATGATCAAGATGAAGATCAATCCTGAAAAAATCCGTGATGTGATCGGCAAGGGCGGCGCTGTTATTCGTGCCCTGACCGAAGAAACCGGTACGACCATCGATATCGATGATGCCGGTAACATCACGATCTCCAGCGTGAACGGCGAAGCGGGTGAGTTGGCCAAGAAGCGTATCGAAGACATTGCGATGGACGTTGAAGTAGGCAAGATTTACGAAGGCCCGGTAGTCAAGTTGCTCGACTTCGGTGCGTTGATCAACATCCTGCCGGGTAAGGACGGTTTGCTGCATATCTCCCAGATCGCACACGAACGCGTAAACAGCGTGGGTGACTACCTGAAAGAAGGCCAGGTAGTGCGTGTGAAGCTGCTGGAGATGGACGACAGAGGCCGCATGAAGCTCTCGATGAAGGCATTGTTGGTTACGCCCGAATCAAATGGCGCATCGATTGCCGAGTAAGCAGTAATTGAAGTAAATAAAAAACCCGCTCCGGCGGGTTTTTTATTAGGTCGCATTAAGTGATTTTTTGCGAGTTGATGTCCGCTGGATATCATCCCTGCAGAAACAGATGGCTAATTATTTAGCCATCTGTTTTTCTCTGATTTCATCCAGTGATTTGCAGTCTATGCATTTCGTGGCGGTTGGTCGCGCTTCAAGGCGACCCAGTCCGATTTCAATGCCGCAATTGTCGCAGTAGCCATAATCGTCCGCGTTAATTCTGCTTATCATCTCATCAATCTTCTTGATTAGCTTGCGTTCGCGGTCGCGGTTGCGTAGTTCCAGGCTGATGTCGGATTCCTGTGTGGCCCGGTCATTCGGGTCGGCAAATACCGTGGCTTCTTCCTGCATGGTGTGAACGGTGCGATCTATGTCCTCGCCCAGTCCTGACTTGATATCGTTCAGGATGCGGCGAAAATGCTCGCGTTGCTGCGGGTTCATGTACTCCTCGCCGTCCTTTGCTTGATAGGGCGCGATGGGTTTGTTTGATAGTACCGACATTGCACTTCTCCAACGTGAAAAAATTAAGTCCGCTTTAATACCAGATAGCGGGTTTGTTGGCAACTAAATAAGTTTAAAAGGTCATATTAGCGGCTGGCCAGCAGCAAAAACAGGCTGGGGCGTTTATTTAGTTGCGGGGCGGGTTGTGTTTTCCATTGTGAGATGGGGCGTGTCTGTATCTGCTCGCTGGGCAGGCTGATGTCCGTAGCGACGCACAACAACGTTTGCGGGCGGCATTGTGTCAGCAGTGCGGCGTACAGTTTTTCATTGCGGTACGGTGTTTCTATAAATAGCTGGGTTTGATTGCGCTGGGCGGATTCGGTTTCAAGACTGGAAATCGCCTTATTCCGTTCCGGTTCTTCTTTGGGAAGGTAGCCGTGAAAGGCAAAGCACTGTCCGTTCATACCTGATGCCATTAATGCCATCAGGATGGATGAGGGGCCGACCAGTGGCACGACACGTATGCCTTTGCGATGCGCCAGATTGACCAGTTCGGCGCCCGGGTCGGCGATGCCGGGGCAGCCTGCTTCGGAGATGAGGCCGACATCATGGCCTGCCAGCAGCGGTGCCAGCAACGCAGGCAGCTCGCGTGCTTCGGTGTGTTCGTTGAGCAGCGCAAAGTGCAGCGACTGTATCGGCTGTGGGTGCTTGAGCGCGGAGAGAAACTGTCGCGATGTCCTGGCCTGTTCTACCACGTAATGTTGCAGGCTACGCGCAATATTGATGACGTGTTGAGGCAGAACCTGCTCAGCATGGGTGTCGCCCAGCGTGCAGGGAATGAGATACAGTGTACCTGTGGGGTTTGCCATGATCAGAATATCCGTACGTTTTCGCGGCGCAGCATTTCGGTCAGCAGTATTAACGGCAGGCCGATCAGCGCATTCGGATCGTCACCGCTCATGCTGCTCATCAGTGCGATGCCCAGCCCTTCCGATTTTGCGCTGCCGGCGCACTGGTAAGGTTGCTCCTTGCGCAAATAGGCTTCGATTTCGGCATCGCTCAGGTCGCGCAAGGTGACAAAATTTTCCGCCACTTCGGTTTGCATACGCCCCGTCTTGCTGTTCAGCAGGGTCAGCGCAGTATAAAAACAGGTGGCCTTGCCGCGCATCGCGCGTAGCTGCGCGACGGCATTGTCGTGGCTGAGCGGCTTGCCGAGTTGACGGCCTTCCAGCAGGGCAACCTGATCGGAACCGATAATCAGTGCATCAGGGTAGTCAATCGCCACGGCACGTGCCTTTTTCTGCGATAGCCGCAGCGAAGTGTCGCGCGCAGCTTCATCGGGTAACGGCGTTTCGTCCACATCGGGAGCCGCCGTGGTAAAAGGTAGTTGTAACCGTTTTAGCAGTTCGCAGCGGTATGGGGAGGTGGAGGCTAATACAAGTAATGGTGAATTCAACGATATTCCTTACGTTTTTTGACAGAATGCATTGAAAAATATATCATGCGCGGCTCATGTACGCACGACCTTTCATTGATAGCCTGGATTTTGCCCGCAGCGGCAAGCAAATAGACGCGGAAGTGCCGTTTGCCGAGCTGCCACGTTTGCTGGATGTGCTGGATAATTCGCAGGGAATCCTGCGTTATTCCGTGCAAGGTAGTCTGGATGTTCAGGACAATCCCATGCTGGATATCAGCATATCAGGTGAATGTCAGTTGCGTTGCCAGCGTTGTCTGCAGGGTATGGATTATGTGATACAGCATGATGCGCGCCTGATGTTGTGCGATCAGGAGGATCTGGATGCACAGGACGATGACGAAGAAGAGTTTGATCGTATTCTGGCAGATGCGCATCTGGATGTGCTGGCTTTGCTGGAAGAAGAGATTTTGTTGAGTCTGCCAATCGCCCCCAGGCATGAGCCAGGGGCTTGTCAGCTGACAGAGGGTGGAAACAGGCAGAAGGAGAATAAACATCCTTTTGCAGTTTTAGAGAAATTGAAACGTAATTAATTAGATTTATCCAAGGAGTAATAGCATGGCAGTTCAGCAGAATAAGAAGTCCCCGTCCAAGCGTGGTATGCATCGCGCTCATGATTTTTTGACCAGCCCGGCGACAGCCATTGAGCCGACTACAGGTGAAAATCACCTGCGTCATCACATCAGTCCAAGCGGTTACTACCGTGGCAAGAAAGTAGTAAAAACCAAAGGCGAATAAGTCATTGTTCAGCGCAGCGGGTCATCATGATCGGCTGCGTTTCTGTCAGACCTGAATTTCTCCGAAATCATCAAAATGAGTGCAGGCGGTTTGAAATGCAGCAACGCTATCTTCAGGATGTGCGGGTTTCTGCTGCTGCCCAATCACGTCTGTGTTCGGAGCATTCCCTTGCCAAGGATTACTGAGTGGATGTCACATTAGCTATAGATGCGATGGGAGGCGACCACGGTACCGCGGTCACCATCCCGGCCGCAGTTGAGTATCTGAAGCAGTTCCCCGGTGACTCCATCATTCTGGTGGGGCAAGCTGACGTTATTGAAGCCGAATTACGCACGCTGCGTATTGATGCGGCGGGTGGTCAGTTCGGCGCGCGTCTGCGCGTGCATGCGGCCGCTGAAGTGGTGGGCATGGATGAGCAGCCGCAATCCGCTTTGCGCGGGAAAAAGGATTCTTCGATGCGCGTGGCCATTAATCTGGTCAAGAGCGGCGAGGCATCGGCCTGTGTCAGTGCTGGCAATACCGGTGCGCTGATGGCGACGGCACGTTACGTGCTGAAAACCATCCCGGGCATCGACAGGCCTGCGATTGCATCTTATATGCCAACCAAAAATGGCCAGGTCTGCATGCTTGATCTGGGCGCCAATACCGATTGTACGGCTGAGCATTTGTTGCAATTTGCGATGATGGGTTCCACGCTGGTAACGGCGCTGGAACACAAACCCCGTCCCACGGTCGGCTTGCTGAATATTGGCAGTGAAGACATCAAGGGTAACGAGGTGGTCAAGCAGGCTGCCGCTTTACTACGTGCCAGCGATCTGAATTTTTATGGCAACGTCGAGGGCAACGACATCTTCAAAGGGACGACCGATGTAGTGGTCTGTGATGGATTTGTCGGTAACGTTGCGCTCAAAACTACCGAAGGACTGGCTCAAATGTTGGGCGGTTTTTTGCGTGAAGAATTTTCCAGAAATATGTTTACCAAGTTTGCCGGTTTGGTGGCGATGCCTGTGCTTAAAGCCTTCAAGCGTCGGGTAGATCATCGCCGTTACAATGGCGCGAGTTTTCTCGGTTTGCGCGGTATTGTCGTGAAAAGTCATGGTTCGGCGGATGTGCTGGCTTTTCGTTGTGCCATAGACAGAGCCGCTGAGGAAGCGCGTGAAAATATGTGGCAGCACATCAGTGAACATATCGAGAAGTGGCATACCGAACGACAAAACACAGAGCAGGGAGTCGTCTGATGTATTCAAAGATAATTGGCACGGGCAGCTATTTGCCAGGCAAGGTGTTGAGTAATTTCGATCTGGAAAAGATCGTCGACACGACTGACGAATGGATCGTGTCGCGTAGCGGCATCCATGAGCGGCATATCGCAGCGGATGCCGAGATGGCCAGTGATCTGGCGCTGCAAGCGAGCCTGCGTGCCATCGAAATGGCGGGCATCGGCGCGGACGAGATTGATCTGATCATTGTTGCCACTACGACACCGGATAAAACGTTTCCCAGCACCGCCTGTATTTTACAGGACAAGCTGGGCATAACCAGCGGCGGCGCGGCGTTCGATATGCAGGCCGTGTGCGGCGGCTTTGTCTACGCGTTGAACACAGCCGACTTATACATACGCGGCGGACAGGCGAAGACCGTATTGGTGGTCGGTGCCGAGGTGCTGTCCCGCATCCTGGATTGGACTGATCGCACCACCTGCGTGCTGTTTGGCGACGGCGCCGGTGCGGTGGTGTTGCAGGCCAGCGAAGAACCCGGAATTATCGCCGCCAAACTGCATTCCGATGGCCGTCATCATGCCCTGCTGAGAGCGGACGGCAGCATCCGTAACGGTGCGGTGCAGGGCGATCCCTTCATTAAGATGGAAGGCCAGTCGGTATTCAAGTTTGCCGTCACCGTGCTGAGTCGCGTGGTTGATGAAGTGCTGGCAGATACCGGCATGCAAGGTTCTGATATTGACTGGCTGGTGCCGCATCAGGCCAATATTCGCATCATCGAAGCAACAGCCAAAAAACTCGGCCTGAGCATGGACAATGTAGTGGTGACCGTCGCACAGCATGGCAATACTTCATCTGCGTCGATACCGCTGGCATTGGACGCCGCTGTGCGCGATGGTCGCATTAAAGCCGGGCAGCACCTGTTGCTGGAAGCAATAGGGGGCGGGTTTACCTGGGGTGCAGTGCTGCTCAAATGGTAGTCGGGCTGAAGCCCGACCTACGACTAGCGACTAGCGACTAGCGACTAGCGACTAACGACTAACGACTGTATTTTATGACTAAATTCGCTTTCGTATTTCCCGGCCAGGGTTCGCAATCTCGCGGCATGATGAACGGTTACGCTAATTTTGCAGTGGTACGCGACACGTTTGCCGAGGCCTCCGATGTCCTGAAGCAGGATATCTGGCAATTGGTTGTTGACGGCTCTGACGCCGAGCTGAATGCTACCGTAAACACGCAGCCTGTCATGTTGACGGCCGGTGTTGCGGTGTATCGCGCCTGGCAGTCGCAGAATGGTGCGACCCCCGCGATGATGGCCGGGCACAGTCTGGGCGAATATACCGCGCTGGTTGCCGGTGGTGCGCTGAGCTTTGCAGATGCGCTGCCGCTGGTGCGTTACCGTGCCCAATGCATGCAGCAGGCCGTGCCGGAAGGTGTGGGCGGGATCGCGGCGATTCTGGGTCTGGATGATGAGTCTGTGCGCGCGGTGTGTCTTGAAGGTGCGCAGGGTGAAGTGCTGGAGGCGGTGAATTACAACTCTCCCGGCCAGGTGGTGATTGCCGGTAATCGCGCGGCCGTCGAGCGCGGCATGGAAGTGGCTAAGTCCAAAGGGGCCAAGCGTGCCATCATGCTGCCGATGAGCGTGCCGTCGCATTGCAGTCTGCTCAGGGGCGCGGCCGTGCAATTGCGCGACTATCTGGCGGGCGTTGCAGTGCAGTCGCCTGTCGTTCCTGTGCTGCATAACGCTGATGTTGCGGCATACAGCGATGGCGAAAAGATCAAGGATGCGCTGGTGCGCCAGCTCTATTCGCCGGTGCGCTGGGTTGAAACCGTACTGGAATTCGGTAAGCAGGGCATCACCCACAACATCGAGTGCGCGCCGGGTAAGATATTGGCGGGACTGAATAAGCGCATCGATACCAATCAACAGGCATCCGCCATCAACGACGGCGCAGCGCTGACGCTGGCTTTGACTACATTCGCATAATATTTCGTTCGTCCTGAGCTTGTCGAAGGGCACCGTACTACTGATTGAGGGAGATCGTAATGACACTACAAGGACAGATCGCACTGGTGACCGGTGCATCGCGCGGCATCGGACAAGCCATTGCACTGGAGCTGGGTAGATTGGGTGCGACAGTGGCAGGCACGGCCACAAGCGATAAGGGCGCGCAGGCGATCAGCGACTATTTGGCGGCAGCCGGTATTGCGGGTCAGGGCTATGCGCTGAACGTCAACGATAGCGCGCAGACCGAGCAAGTGCTGGGCGAGTTGCGCAAGCAATTTGGCGAAATTTCTATCCTGGTGAACAACGCCGGGATCACCCGCGACAATCTGCTGGCGCGCATGAGCGACGAAGAGTGGGATGACGTGCTGGCGACCAACCTCAAATCGGTGTTCCGCCTTTCCCGTGCCGTGTTGCGTGCAATGATGAAAGCGCGTGGCGGGCGCATCATCAGTATTTCCTCCGTGGTCGGCAGCATGGGTAACGCAGGACAGGCCAATTACGCGGCATCCAAGGCGGGCATGATAGGTTTTACCAAATCCCTCGCGCAGGAAATCGGCAGCCGCAACATCACCGTCAACTGCGTGGCACCTGGATTCATCGATACTGACATGACGCACGCGCTGGGCGAAGAGCAACGCGCCAAACTGATCGCGCATGTACCGCTGAAACGCCTAGGCCAACCCGCCGATATCGCCAATGCCGTGGGTTTTCTGGCAGGCCCCGGTGCGGCTTACATCACCGGTGTCACATTGCATGTGAACGGCGGGATGTACATGGAATAAAGCTGTGTAGTTTTACCCGACGGATGTCTGTCCTGCGCGCAGCACGCCAAAACGATCCGCATGACAATTGCTGGTTGAGACTGACGGCTTGTTTGTGCTAGAATGCGCGTTGCGTCGGAATAGGCCGATGTAAATTTCCCGTTCGCACAAGTTGGGGTGCTCGCAAGAGTCAGGCTGGCGAATGGTAGTTTTAACCCTTACGATAGGAATAGTCATGGCTGTAACAATGCGTCAAATGCTGGATGCCGGTGTTCATTTTGGTCACCAAACACGTTTCTGGAATCCGAAGATGGCTCCGTACATCTTTGGTCACCGCAACAGAATTCATATTATCAATCTGGAAAAATCCGTAGCCCTTTTTGCTGATGCAGAAAACTACGTGCGCAAGTTGTCCGCAAAAAAAGGCACCGTCCTGTTTGTGGCAACCAAGCGTCAGGCACGCGAAATTATTCAGGAAGAAGCCGTACGTGCCAATTCCCCGTTTGTCAATCATCGCTGGTTGGGCGGCATGCTGACCAACTACAAGACTGTGCAACAATCCATCAAGCGTCTGCGCGATCTGGAGGCCATGACAGCCGATGGCGCAGCTGAAGGTCTTTCCAAGAAAGAAGCCCTGATGATGAGTCGCGAGCTGGAGAAGTTGAATCGCAGTCTGGGCGGCATCAAGGACATGCCGGCTTTGCCGGATGCTTTATTTGTGATCGACGTAGGTTACCAGAAGGGTGCCATCGTTGAAGCAATCAAGCTGGGCATTCCCGTGATCGGTATTGTTGATACCAACAATTCGCCGCTGGGTGTGAATTTCGTGATCCCTGGTAATGATGACTCTACTCAGGCGATTCGCTTGTATGCTCGCGGTATCGCTGATGCGGTATTGGAAGGTCGCGCACAGGCATTGAATGAATTGGTTCAGCAAGTCGCTGAGCAAGAGCCAGAACAAACAGCCTAAATCTCATCAAGGCGCGAAAAGGGGCGCAAGCCCCTTTTTTTGTAAGTTTTTTATCGGAATTACAGGAGTTGAACATGGCAGAAATTACTGCAAGTATGGTTAAGGAATTGCGCGAAGCCACCGGCCTCGGCATGATGGAATGCAAAAAAGCGTTGGTTGAAGCCAATGGTGACTTTAAGGTGGCCGAAGAGCAAATGCGCATCAAGAGCGGCGCCAAAGCCAGCAAGGCTTCTTCACGCGTTACCGCTGAAGGCGTGGTCAGTGCGTTTATCGCAGCGGATGGCAAGTCTGGTGCAGTTGCTGAAATTAACTGCGAAACTGACTTCGTAGCCAAAAATGACGATTTCAATGCCTTTGCAAAGAATGTGGCTGAAACCGTAGCGAAGCACAATCCGGTTGATATTGAGGCGTTGTCAGCCTTGAATATTGCCAATGGTGCGGACAGTGTTGAAGAAACCCGCAAGGCGCTGGTCATGAAGCTGGGCGAGAACATCTCCGTGCGCCGCATCGAGCGTTATGAGACAACGACCGGCAACCTTTCGAGCTACTTGCACGGCAGTAAAATCGGCGTATTGCTGAACTTCACCGGCGGCGACGATGCGCTCGGTCGCGATATTTGTATGCATATCGCAGCTTCCAAGCCAAAATCGGTTGATATTACCGGCGTTAATCCGGTGGATATCGAAACAGAACGCCGTATTGCGATCGAAAAAGCGCGCGAAGCCGGCAAGCCGGAAGCGATGCTGGAAAAAATCGCCGAAGGCACCGTACAAAAATTCCTCAAGGAAGTCACATTGCTGGGTCAGGTGTTTGTCAAGGCTGAAGACGGCAAGCAAACCATCGAGCAGCTGCTGAAAACCCGTGGTGCGACCGTTGCTTCATTCCAGATGTTTGTGGTGGGCGAGGGCATCGAGAAAAAGGTAGAAGATTACGCGGCTGAAGTGGCTGCAACGATCGCCGCTGCACAAGGATAATCACCATGACCACACCCGTCTATAAACGTATTTTGCTCAAACTTAGCGGCGAAGCCCTGATGGGCGACGACAGTTATGGTATCAATCGCACGGTTATCGAGCGTATTGTGGCCGAAATTGCGGAAGTCGTGGGGATGGGTGTGCAAGTGGCGATGGTGATCGGTGGCGGCAATATCTTTCGCGGCGTCGCTCCGGCGGCGGCGGGGATGGACAGGGCCACTGCCGACTACATGGGCATGCTGGCCACGGTAATGAATTCGATGGCGTTGCAGGATGCGATGACGCGTGCCGGTCTGGATTGTCGCGTACAGTCAGCTCTGAATCTGGAACAGGTTGCCGAGCCGTTTATTCGTGGTAAAGCCCTGCGTTATCTGGAAGAAGGTAAAGTCGTGATTTTTGCGGCGGGTATCGGTAGTCCGTTCTTCACGACCGACACCGCAGCGGCGTTGCGCGGCGTGGAAATGAGCGCCGAGGTGGTGATAAAGGCTACCAAAGTGGATGGTATTTATACTGCGGATCCCAAGAAGGATCCGCATGCAGTTCGCTATCAATCGTTAAGCTTTGATGAGGCGATCAGCAAGAATTTACAGGTGATGGATGCCACTGCGCTGACCTTGTGTCGCGACCAGAAGTTACCGATTATCGTATTCAGCATCTTCAAGCCGGGTGCGCTCAAGCGCGTGGTGTTCG
>JAUSLX010000251.1 GCA_030645775.1 Gallionella sp.
GCAGGCCAGCGCCGCATAATTGGTGCTGACCCAGCCGCCGAGCGCGATTTGCATCAGCAGCAGCAATATTGCCAGAGTCGTCGGCAGGTGAAGTGCGGCAGCCGATTTTGCTATCGGCGGCTGATCGCTTAAACGCGCGCCGAACCACGTCAGGAGCGCCAGCAACCCCATGCCCAACAGCAGGTGCAGGGTCACGATGACCGGTTGCAATTTCATCGTGACGGTCCATGCGCCAAAAGCGCCCTGAATACAAACGAAGGCAAGCAGCAGAGACGGAAACAGGGGAGAAAATTTCCTTTCCCTGCGTCCCGATTGCAGCCACTTCCGCCATGAGATTATTGTCAGTGAGACTATCAGCACACCGATGCCCATTGCCAGATAGCGATGTATCATTTCTATCCATGCCTTTATGACGGTCACCGGGCCTGTCGGCATCGCGGTTTCGGCGGCACTGATGTCCGCATGCGCCTGTAGCGGGTTGGCTTGTCCGTAACAACCGGGCCAGTCGGGGCAACCCAGACCGGAATCAGTCAGGCGTGTGAATGCGCCGAACATAATCAGGTCGAAGGTGAGAAACAGCGTGACCCACACAAGTTTGCGATATTTGTCGGTATCGCCTGATACCCATACGATAGTGAGCGGCAGTAACGCTGCCAGTATGCCCAGTGCTGCAAGCTGGATTAGCATGGTGAATTACCAGAATTAAATAATTGAACCTGAATGGAGTAAGGCAGAGTTCGCGCATGGCATGAGATCAGGTAATCGGCGTCCCGGTTAATGCGGGATGCCAGCAGCAGACGGGTATTCTTGCCAGACATTTATTTGCTTTCAAATAAAATCCGGTGATACGGTCCGTGGCTGGCGTTGTCTGTTTAGTCATGGCTCTCCATTCTTACGCGGAGCAACACTACGCAATACCTGTGACGGAGTCAAGCTGCATGAGCCGCCAATGAAATGCCTCTGTGCGCCAATAATTTTTCCATGATTGAACTCAGCTTGTTTCCCGGTTTGAATTTTGCTAACCTCACAGCCGCAGGCTAATTACCTCAATCCATCAGGACGATCCAGTGAAAAATGTTATCAGTTCGTTTTTGGCTATTGCGGTGATGTTGACTTCAGCTGCCGAGGCCGGGCAAACCATCAATGGCTGCCAGATCAAACGCAGAACCAATTGCCCCGGCTTCGATCTTTCTGGCGCGGACCTGACCAGGTCGAATCTGGCTAGCGCCGATCTTGCAGGCGCCAACTTGTCGGGTGCCGATCTGAGCGGAGACAGGATTACGGAGGCCAATTTGACCGGGGCGAATTTGCATAATGCGAAGCTGACCGGGACCGATCTCTCCCAAACCTATATGAACAATGCGAATTTGTCGCGTGCAAATCTGGCTAAAGCAGATTTGTCGCAAAGTACTTTGTCGGGCGCCAACCTCAGAGATGCCAACCTGGCTGGTGCGAAATTATTAATGGCCAATCTTAAAGGTGCTGACCTGACGGGTGCCAATGCGACAGGGGCGGTGTTCGCGATGGCCAGTCTGGTCGGTGCCAATCTTAGTCGTGTCGATCTTACCGGCGCTACTCTGATCGGTGCCGATATGCGCAATGCCGTATTGGAAGGCGCACGATTATGCAGAACAACCATGCCGAACAGAAGCATCAATAGCAGCGGTTGCCCAAAATGACGTCTTCAAAGGCAGATGCCACATGTATTTAAAACTTGTTCTGTTGGCCTGCCTGCTTGCTTTTATCGCCGTGGTGTTCAGTGCTTATGCGCGGCTTTCCGATGCCGGTCTTGGCTGCGCCAACTGGCCTGCCTGCTATGAGGAAAATGCACTGAAGCAAAGACAGGTGCGCAGTGCTGATACCGTATTGCGCACCCATGACTCATGGCAGTGGAAGTTGCAGAATCAGGTGGGGCTGCTTATGGGTATTCTATCTATTGCGATCTGTGCGATTGCATGGCGCAAACGTGTAGAGTTTCGGCAATCTCCCTTGTTGCCCACGCTGCTGGTCGGGTTGATTGCATTTCTTGCCGTGTTCGGCATGACGGCGTTTTCCTATTTGCCGCGATCAATTATCGTTCCGGTGCATTTTGCGGGCGGAATGGCCATGCTTATATTGTTGACATGGATTGCGTTGCGCCATATGACGCCATCAATTGCTGTTGCAAATAATGTACGGAACTGGCGCAACGCATCACGGCTAGGACTCGTGCTGTTGCTGATTCAAATCATGCTGGGCAGTTGGGTCAGCGCTAACTTTGCCGCGCTTGCCTGCACCGGGTTTCCTCTTTGCAACGGCGCGCTGATGCCAGCGATGGATTTCTCATACAGTCTTGAGAGATTCGGGCTGCCACTTTCCGCTGAAAAACTGACGGCGATACACTGGATGCATCGCGTTGGCGCACTATTTGCTTTTTGTTACCTGAGTTGGCTGTCCTTGCGGATTATGGCGCTGGAGGGTATGCGCACGACAGGCATAATTATATTGGTGCTACTGGCATTTCAGTGTGTGATTGGCATCCTTAACGTATCGCTCGGGCTGTCTCTGGTCGGCGCAGTTCTGCATAATGCGCTTGCGATGCTGTTATTGGTTGTTATGGTAATTTTGAATTTCAGGGCGCAGGCTGCGTGAAGTTTTGAACAGATTTGAGCAAAATTGTCTCTTGACAATCTGTAATTATCACCTCAATATGCTAAACATGCATTTCTGGTACATGTTTAATCGGGCTTCATTCAGTAATTAAACCCGTCGTAGTGTGATCAGTCATGTATAAGGAAAATAGGCTATCTGATAAGGCAAGCTTGTTTTTATTTCAAGTACTTCTTTTACCCAATCAGGAGAAAACATGAAAGCTATGATGGTGAGTATGCTTGCTGCTGCAGCATTGATGATAGCCGGCGGCGCGATGGCAGTTGATATGCCAAGTTCAGCTAAAAAAAACGGCTGCACCAATTGTCATAAAATTGATAAGAAAGTGGTGGGCCCGTCCTGGCAGGCCGTTGCCAATAAATACAAGGGCGATGCGGGCGCAACAGCGAAATTGAGCATCAAGATCGTCAAGGGGGGCGGTGGCGTATGGGGGGCAGTGCCCATGCCAGCCACGCCTAAAATTACCGATGCGGAAGTAAAAGAAATTGTTACTTTTATTCGGAGCCTGGCCAAGTAAGCCGGTCATTGTTAAAAGCCGACGTGAGTCGGTTTTTTAATTCCTCTGTTGTAATGTATTTGGAAATTTTGCTGATTTTTTATTTTTTTATTAAAGAAATAAATTTTTGCTTGATAATTTCACACAATTGCTTCAGTATTATGAACATGCATCATCGATGCATGTATTGATAAGTTGAAATTGAAAATAATGCTGAAAGATAGTGAGTAGGCATAAGCAAAGTGGCTTTGCAAAGATTCTGATGCAACTTACTTTGTACCGAGTAGTTCCCTTACCCTATTTTGCAGTGCGGAAATAACTAAATGGAGGAATTATGAAAACGATGATTGCAAGTATTGTTGCAGCAATGGGTTTAATGATTGCTGGCGTTTCAATTGCGGCAGATATGCCGGATGTGGCCAAGAAGAACAACTGTACCAGTTGTCATGCAATAGATAAAAAAGTAGTCGGACCGGGCTGGCAGGACGTGGCCAATAAATATAAGGGCGATGCGGGCGCAGCAGAAAAGCTGAGCACCGTGATCGTTAAGGGGGGGCGCGGTGTGTGGGGTCCTATGCCTATGCCGGCAACTTCGAAGATTAGCGATGAGGAAGTTAAGGAAGTGGTTGCTTTCATTCTGGGCCTGGCCAAGTAGGGGTTTTAATCAAAGCCGTTCGTGCCGTGAAGCGTCATGTTTTAGCGGTAAAATTTTACAGTAGTCCGTTTTTGTTCTTGAAATACTTGTACTTGTAGTGTTTGTGTTTTTTCAATAACCGGCGAAGCTATGAAGGCTCTTCCAGAGTCTTCACTTAAGTAGTTAGCTTTTTGATAGTTATAATTGGGGAGATATTTCATGAAAAAGAGTTATAAAGACAAATTGGTGGCATTTGCAGTCCTGGCAGCACTACCGCTGCTCATTAGTAATGTATATGCGGCAGAGGCGGGTGCGCCGGCAATTACTGCGGAAGAAACTACCAAGGCAAATCAGATCTATTTCCAGCGTTGCGCGGGTTGTCACGGCGTATTGCGCAAGGGGGCAACGGGTAAAAAACTGACTCCTGATGTCACCATAGCCAAAGGCACGGAATACCTGAAGGCATTTATCGGTTATGGTTCGCCAGGCGGTATGCCCGGCTTTCAGACCGGCGGCGAACTGACCGAGCAGGAAGTTGACCTGATGGCGCGCTATGTGCAACAAACACCGGTTGCTCCGCCTGAGATGGGTCTGAAGGACATCGAAGCCACCTGGAAGGTTTTTGTGGCGGTGAAGGACAGGCCAACCAAGAAGATGAACAACATCAACTTGGATAACATCTTCTCCACCACACTGCGCGATGACGGCAAAGTGGCGATAATCGACGGAGATACCAAGGAAATCATTACCACCCTCAACACCGGCTACGCGGTGCATATTTCCCGTTATTCCGCATCGGGCCGCTACTTGTATGTGACCGGTCGCGATTCCAAGCTCAGCCTGATTGACTTGTGGGCGAAGGTGCCCAATGTCGTGGCTGAAGTCAGGACAGGTGTCGAGGCGCGTTCGGTGGAAACTTCCAAGTTCAAGGGCTGGGAAGACAAGTATGCGATCTCCGGAACCTACTGGCCGCCTCAGTTCGTGATCCATGAAGGCGACACGCTGAAACCGTTAAAAGTGGTTGCTACCAGCGGTATCGCTTCCGAGACCAATGAATTCGTCAAGGAAGCTCGTGTTGCCGCCATCGTGGCCTCTCACTACAAGCCTGAGTTCATGGTCAACGTGAAAGAAACCGGCAAGGTAATCATTGTTGATTATTCGGACCTGAACAACCTGAAAACAACGACGATAGACACGCCGCGCTTCCTGCATGACGGCGGCTTTGAGTCAACCAAGCGCTACTTCATGGATGCGGCCAACGCCTCCAATAAGATCGCAGTCATTGACATCAAGGAAAACAAGCTGGCCGCCGTAATTGACGTGGGTAAGGTGCCGCATCCGGGTCGTGGTGCAAACTTTATCGATCCGAAATTCGGACCGGTTTGGGCGACCAGTCACCTGGGTGATGACACCATCTCGGTAATTGGTACGGATCCGATCAAGCACAAAAAGAACGCCTGGAAAGTGGTAAGAACCCTGAAGGGTCACGGCACGGGATCGTTGTTCATCAAGAGCCATCCCAAGTCAACCAACCTGTGGGTAGATGCTCCGCTCAGTCCGGATACCAAGACTTATCAATCGATCGGAGTACTTGACATCAACAACCTTGAAAAGGGCATAACGGTGTTGCCGATTGCCGATTGGGCAGACTTGGGTGAAGGTTCCAAACGTGTCGTTCAACCGGAATACAACAAGGCAGGTGACGAAGTCTGGTTTGCAGTCTGGAATGCTGCGGACAAGAATTCCGCCATGGTGGTGGTTGACGACAAGACTCGTAAGCTGAAAAAAGTAATCAAGGGTCCTAAAATGATTACGCCGACCGGGCACTTTAACCTCTACAATACGATGCATGACATTTACTAAAAACCTTTGCTGATTCCTGGCTTCATCGTTCCAGTGGACTTTGCCGGAATGATGAGTTACCAGAATAGAAATCAGAAAAAAGTGTGCTAGAAGGGCGGGGATGACCCGCCCTTTTTTTCACCAATAATATAGACGGAGGTGTGTGATGAAAACTCAATCAGGCAAAGGGCGGTTGTTATTTGCAGCAGGCAGTGTTTTTGGCTTGATTGCGGTGGCGGATGCAGTGGAAAGTGTTGCTTATCAGGAGTTGGACGATGTCGTGGTGACGGCAACCCGGATAAACGCTACGCTTTCCGATGTGCCTGCCGCGGTAACCGTGGTTAATGCCAAAAACATCGAATCAAAAAGTGCTTCACGGCTCGGCGATGTGCTGGATCAAGTGCCCAGCCTCTATTTGCGCGGCGGCGCACTCGGGCAGTCGCAGGGCACCGTAGGCACCAGCGGTATGTCATTGCGCGGAATCGACCAAACCAGAATACTCATTTTGCTGGACGGGCAACCCATCCAGGATGCCAGCTCAGGCAAGGTGAACTGGCGGGTTCCCTTTGTCGAAGACATCGCACGCGTTGAAGTTGTGCCAGGCGCATTTTCTTCGCTGTATGGCAGCAATGCGATCGGCGGGGTCGTTAATATTATTAGCAAAAATGCAGACAAACGCGAATTTACCGCCAAAATCAAGAAGGGCTGGAGCGATGCCAGCGGCGAGGATGCCAGCCTTTATTTCCGCGACAAAATGGATAACGGACTGGGATTTGTGGGAGGGCTCGGTTATCAGAATCGTGACAGCTATGTGAATGATTTTGTCGTCAAGGCTCCGGTAGCGGGTGTTGGAATCATTCCGGTCACCGGCGCACAGGCTATCACCACCCGAGAGGGTACGCCGACCTATCTGGTCGGTGACATGGGTGCTACACCGTGGAATGCCACCAATGCAACAGCCAGGCTCTCTTATGATCTGAATGCCAGCAACAAGATATATACCGGTGTCAATTATCAAGAAACCAAACTGGGGTACACGCAGTTTAATAGCTACCTCAGAAATGCCGTTAGCGGCGCGCCTGTTTCTGCTGGCAATCTCATTGTCAACGGTCAGAAAGTGCTCCTGACCAATTATGATTTCACGCTTTTTTCGTTCTTGCCCTTACATGAAGCGACGACACGCTATTTTGCAGGTTTCGACGGCAGGGTCGGCAATGACTATTTGCTGAAAGTTGATCTTGCAAAAATCGAACGCAAGTATAGTTTTTCATTGGCAAATCCTACCGCCAACTGGAACAGTGGTACGGGCACACTGTCAGATACGCCGAACGAGGGTATTGATGGCACTGTTCAATTGAGTTTTCCAGTGAACAGCAGTCACTTCCTGGTAACCGGATTGGCGCTTCATAAAGATTCGGTAAATCAGCAAATTTATGCGCTTTCCAACTGGCGCGCGCCAAGTTCAATAACCGCCGTAAACAGCGGTTATCATGCCAATTCGACCACGACTTCCATTTTTGCTCAGGATGAATTCAGCGCAACGGATAAGCTGAAGGTTTATCTGGGAGGACGATGGGATAGCTGGCAAGCCACAGGTGATAATTTTGTTACCGCACCGGCCAGCCGCATACTGTACCCGACGCGCAGTGCTTCGGCTTTCAGCCCCAAGTTGTCTGCAGTGTACAAGCCGACAGAAATGGCGGTACTGCGTGCCTCATATGGCCAATCTTTCCGTACGCCGACTAATCAGGATATGTTTACCTCATCCACCAGTCGAGGCAGAACGACGGCGGGCGACCCCAATCTTCAGCCTGAACGTGGCACAACATGGGAAGTGGGCGGTGAGTATAACTTTACTGAAGATACTAAAGTTACCGCCACCTACTATGACACGCAGTTGAGTAATCTGATCTATCTGATGCAGGTCAGTCCGACCAATTCGCTACGCATTAACGCAGGCAAGGCAAAAGTTAACGGGGTCGAATTGGCTGCGACGACAAAACTGCTGAATTGGCTGGCGCTGGATGGCAATTATGCTTATGTCAATTCAAGAATGCTGGAGAATGCAGCCGACCCGTTGAGCGTAGGTAAGCGCCTGACCGATTCCCCCAGAAACATCGTCGGCATAGGGTTGACAGCACAAATGGGCGCGTGGTCGGGCATGCTGAATGCGCGCTACGTGAGTCATATTTTCTGGAATGCACAAAACACCGACATGGTGGAAGGCGTACCGGGCAGCTATGACGCGCACACCCTGGTAAATGCCAAGCTCGGCTATGCGTTTTCCAAGATGGTAAAAGGATCGCTTGCCATTAACAATTTGTTGGACAGGAAAGCGTATGCCTATTTTCTGCTGCCGGGACGCAATATGACTGCCGAAATGGACTTCTCCTTCTGAGGGCAGGGTGAGCATTCTTCTTCCTCTTCTGGGCGTGATGCTTATGCTGCCGCTCGCAGCGGTCGCTGAGGGGTTTACGCCCGGAACATCATACTATTACGCTGATTTTGAACCCGGAAAACAGCAGCGCGGGCAGGCTTTGAACTTCGAGGAAGTGTTCAAGAATTATCAGTACTATGAATTAGTCGTCGGGCAGGATGGCAGAGAAATAACGGTCAACCAATTTATCCGGGGTGACAAGACAGGCAGTGAAAAGTATCTGCTGTTGCCCGATGGGTCGTTGCAGAAAAAATAACTACTTGCGCATGCGCAAGGAATTGCGCTGCGCAGGGATGAGGAGCTGAGATCAATGCGTAAATTGTTATTGTTATTGTGCCTGTCGCTGTTAAGCGCCTGTGCAGAGCCGCCTCCGCCCTACAATGCCATTGATGTCACCACACCGCTGGAGCAGGCTGATTTTCACCTGACTGATTTTAATGGCAAGCCGCGTAGTCTGGCGGATTTCAGGGGAAAGGTCGTACTGCTGTTCTTTGGCTATACCCACTGCCCTCTGGTATGCCCGACCACCCTGGCTGACCTTGCGCAGGTGATGGAAAAGTTGGGAAAAGATGCAAACAGGGTGCAAGTTCTATTTGTCACAGTAGACCCTGAAAATGACAGGCCGGAATTAATGGCCAAGTTTATTCCCGCCTTTCATCCCTCTTTTCTGGGCTTGTACGGTGATGAGCAAGCCACTGCACAGACGGCTAAATCGTTCGGTGTCAGTTATGAGAAGCAGACTTACAAACAGGGCGGCTATAGTTTTATTCATTCCGACAGCACCTTCCTGATAGGCACCACGGGAAAACCACGCCTGCTTTCGCGTTACGGGCAGAAAGTTGAGCTGCTGGTGCAGGATGTCAGGCTGTTGCTGGCCGCCGGTCAGTAAACGACAGGATTTAACAGATGAATTATCCGGATTTCTTTGATGCCGTACCCCGTATCAGTTTGCATGACCCCCTGGCTGAATTTCTCGGCGCAACAGAAGAAGGGGTGTTGCACTACAGCTATTTTGATGCGGTACGACTGGCCGGACATTCCTGCCCGACGGTCGCTGCTGCCTACTGGTCTACTTACAAGGCGCTTGCCTTGCTTTATCCGGACACCATGCCGGTGCGCGGCGATATCCGGGTGGCGTTCAGGTTGGGCAATACCAGTGGCGTCACGGGTGTGATCGCGAATGTGGTCAGTATGCTGACGGGGGCGATGTCTGATAATGGTTTCAAGGGATTGGGCGGTCGTTTCGACAGGCGCGAGCGATTATTCTTTACCCAGGCCATGCAAGGAGAAATCCGCTATACCCGGCTCGATACCGGTCAGGCGGTAGAGTTAGCGTTCAATCTGCATCTCGTTCCCGCCGCGCCGCAGCTGTCTGCGCTGATGACGGCTTGCCTGTCCGGCAACGCAACCCCGGCCGAAACAGCAGAATTCCGGCAGCTTTGGCAGGAACGGGTAAAGCGTATCTTGCTGGAGCATGGTGACGACCCGGCCGTTTTTGTCGCCACCCGGATTTGAATGCCTGCACCCGTCGTGCCAGTTTAACCGCGCATCTGCGCTTTGAAGAAAGAGAGCTGTTTATCGTGTTGCTATATTGCTTGCAAGTGTGTGAATTACCGGCTCAGGAGGCGAAATGAAGCTCTCATCGCATCCGCTCTGGCTGGTGGGCTTTCGTCCATTTTTTGCATTGGCGTGTCTGTCCGGTTTGGCGCTGCCCATGCTGTGGGCGCTGATTTATTCCGATGCGGTTTCACCTCCGTTGACTTCCTTTTCCATGGTGCAGTGGCACGCGCATGAAATGTTCTTCGGCTTCGGCTGGGCGGTGCTGGGCGGATTTTTGCTGACCTCGACTAAGAATTGGGTCAAAGTGCGCGGCTATCATGGACAGGCGCTGATGTTCCTCGCCGCTGTGTGGCTGTTCGAGCGGGTCGGCATGTGGTTTGAAGGCAGTTGGCCTTATTTTCTGTTTGCAATTTCGAATAATCTGTTTTTGGGTGCGATCGTTGCGATGCTGTTATGGACGCTGTTACATAATCGCGACAAGGATATGTACCGCGACAATTACTTCTTCCTGCTGATTCTGCCGATGTTTCTGATAAGCAAGAACCTGATGCTGAATGCAGATTACTTTGAGCATGGCTCGAGCATGGCGCTGGGGCTGTTCCGAGTGGCTTTTCTGGTAATGCTGGAGCGTACCCTGTCCCCGTTCATGAGGGGCGCATTCCAGATTGAAATCCTGAGCAATGTCAGGCTTAACACCGCCATCAAGCTGCTCGGACTGTGTCTGGTATTTGCCAGCTTCCTCCCGCCTGTGCTGGCAGGCGGCATCGCCTTGCTGCTTGCGCTGTTACTGATGGTGCGTTTTATTTACTGGAAACCTCAACTGGCAATGCAACGACTCGATATCGCTATCATGTATATAGGTTATCTGGCGATAGTCGGGCAACTGCTGATTGAATTTTTGAGGCTGACCCTGCATTATGAATGGCCGGTCTCGATGTCCATACATGTGTTCACTTTCGGTGCGATGGGGCTGATTATTCCCGGCATGCTGGTCAGGATAAGCAAGGGGCATACCGGCAGAAAGGTGGTGTTTGACGGGCTGGACAAGTTTGCGCTGTGGGTAATGATGTTGGCCTTTGTGCTGCGCATCGTCGCGCCGCTGTTCGATCCGGCCGACTATACGCGCTGGATATTCCTCGCCGCCGCCTGCTGGCTCATCTGCTTCGCGATGCTGGGATGGCGCTATATTCCCCTGCTGCTGCAAGCCAGAGTGGATGGCAAGGAGCATTGAACCGCCCGAAAATTCACTCGCCCAACTCTAGTTTTCGGATGTAATGACAGGTATAGCCGCCGAGATGCCTGATCAGGTATTTCTGGTGATATTCTTCGGCGCGGTAGAATTCTGTGCACGGCACGACTTCGGTGATGATTTTAGCCTGCCAGTCGCCCGAGGCCTCTATCGTTTTGATGACATCCTGCGCGATTTGTTGCTGTTGCTGGTTAAGGTAAAAAATAGCCGAACGGTATTGCGTACCGACGTCGTTGCCTTGCCGGTTGTGTGTGGTCGGGTTATGCATGCGAAAAAATTCAAACAGCAGGTGCCGGTAGCTGAGTCGTGCCGGATCGAACACGATCCTGAGCGATTCGGCATGACCGCTGTGTCCCGTTTTAACGTGTTCGTACACTGCATCCGGCGTGCTGCCACCGGTGTAACCCACTTCGGTTTCCAGCACACCGGGAATTTGCCGTACCAGTTCTTCCAGCCCCCAGAAGCAGCCGCCTGCGAGGCAGGCCGTTTCAGGCAGGGTAATGGCGTGATTCATGAATCCCCCTATCTGCGCTCTTTCTTCATCGCCTGCGCAGCTTCCCGCTTGGAGTCTTTCTCTTTTTCGGTAGCGCGCTTGTCATGGAGCTTCTTGCCTTTGGCGAGGCCGATGGTCAGTTTGACCCTGCCGCCCTTGTAATGCATGTCCAGCGGCATCACGGTATAGCCTGCGCGTTGTACCTTGTTGATGATTTTTTCGATTTCTGCCGCGTGCAGCAACAGTTTGCGGGTACGTACCGGATCGGGGTGGATGTGGGTGGACGCGTTAAGCAGCGGGCTGATATGCGAGCCGAACAGAAAGAGTGCGCCTTCCTTGGTGGTGACGTAGGCTTCCTTGAGTTGCGCGCGCCCGGCGCGGATGGCCTTGACTTCCCAGCCTTCCAGCATGATGCCGGCTTCATACTTATCTTCGATGAAGTATTCGTGAAATGCTTTTTTATTCTGGATAATGCTCATGAGAGGTGAATTTTGCTGTGTGTTCGGCTATTCTACCAGCCTTTGGATTTATGGCTTGATTGCTAATGGCATTAGTAGACAAAACGGTGTTGGTCGCGCACAGCGCGGAGCAGATGTTCAATCTGGTGGATCGCGTGGAAGATTATCCAGCGTTTCTGCCCTGGTGCGGCGGAGCGAGAGTCGCCGAGCTGGATGGCTTGAAAGTGCACGCCACGGTAGATATTAATTACCATCATATTAAACAAAGCTTTACAACAGAAAATAGTCGCACCCCGCCATATCGGATAGACATGACCCTGCAGGACGGGCCATTTCGTCATCTGGATGGATGCTGGCGATTCATCCCGTTGAACGATACAGCCTGTAAAATAGAATTCCGTCTGCATTATGAATTTTCCAGCAAGCTGCTGGAAAAACTGGTCGGGCCGGTGTTTCATTACATTGCCAACAGTTTCGTGGATGCTTTCATTCACCGGGCAGAAAAGGTTTATGCCAACGTATGACTGATAAAATTTACATCGAAGTGGTTTATGCCTTGCCCGATGAGCAAACTTTGCTGAAAAAGGAACTGCCGGCGGGCGCTACGGTGATGGAAGGGCTGCTGGCCAGCGGCCTGCTCGGAAAATATCCGCAGCTGGACTTGTCCGCCCACAAGCTGGGGATTTTTGGCAAGTTGACCAAACCCGATGCCGTGCTGCGCGACAAGGATCGCATTGAAATATATCGCCCGCTCCTGGCTGACCCCAAGGAAGTGCGCCGCAGACGTGCCGAAGAAGGCAAGGTAATGAAGAAAGGCGGCGGCGACGCGTGAAGAAACTCCGATGTTAGATTACGATTTGCACTGTCATTCCAATATCTCCGACGGTACGCTCACCCCGACCGAAGTGGTAATCCGCGCATTTGAGCGCGGCGTGAAAGTGCTGGCTTTGACTGATCATGACGACACCGACGGTCTGGACGAGGCGCGCAGCGTTGCTCAGCAACAGGGTATGCGCTTCATCAACGGCGTGGAAATTTCCGTGACATGGCGTAAACACACCCTGCACATCGTCGGGCTGGGCATTGATCCGGCTTATGCGCCGTTGCAGGCGGGTTTGCGTCTGGTGCGCAGCGGACGCGGCAGACGTGCCGAAAAAATGGCCGATGAACTGGCCAAGGCCGGCATCGGTGGTGTCCTGGCGGGGGCACTCAGGCACGCGAGTAACCCGAACATGATAGGGCGTACGCATTTTGCGCGTTATCTGGTCGAAGCCGGGCATTGCAAGGATGTGAAAAGCGTTTTCAACCGTTATCTGGCAACCGGAAAACCGGGCTATGTGCCGCATCAATGGGCGAATCTGGCCGATGCGATCAACTGGATATGCGGCAGCGGCGGGGTGGCGGTGCTGGCACATCCCGGCCGCTATATGGTCGGGCGGCACAGTATGGGCAAGAAGACCATGCATGAGTTGCTCACTGAATTCGTTGAATTGGGCGGCGGGGCGCTGGAGGTTGTCACCGGCAGTCATACGCCTGAGCAATATGCCGAGTTTTCGCGTTATGCCGACGAATTTAAACTGTTATCTTCGTGCGGTTCCGATTTTCACGGGCCGAACGAGAGCTATCGGGATCTGGGTCGCTTACCCGATTTTCCGTTGATCTGTCGTCCGGTCTGGCAAGCCATGCCACTTAATGATGCTGTCTCCGTAACTAAACCCTCACCCCTAACCCCTCTCCCGCCTGCGGGAGAGGGGAACTAAAAATATGTCCCAATTTTTTACTATTTATCCCGATAACATCAATCTGCGCCTGATTCGTCAGGCCGTGGCCATCCTTAAAGATGGCGGTATCGTGGTGTACCCTACCGATTCCTGTTACGCACTGGGCTGCCATCTGGACGACAAAAATGCGCTGACCCGTATCCGTCAGATACGCCAGCTTGATGACCAGCATCACCTCACCCTGATGTGTCGTGACTTGTCCGAAATTGCGAACTATGCGCGGGTGGATAACAGTAAATTCCGTTTGCTCAAGGCCAATACGCCG
>JAUSLX010000253.1 GCA_030645775.1 Gallionella sp.
TATTCCAGCACCCGCGAACGCGCCCAGTAGATGTCCGTGCCGTCCTCGAAAATCACGTACACGAACGACGCGCCGAAGAACGAGAAGCCGCGCACCACCTTGGATTTCGGCACGGCCAGCATCGCCGTGGTGAGCGGATAGGTGACCTGATCCTCGACCACCTGCGGCGCCTGTCCCGGATATTCGGTGTAGACGATGACCTGCACGTCGGACAGATCGGGCAACGCGTCCAGCGGCGTCTTGTATAGCGAATACACACCCGCCAGCGTGATAAACAAGCTGGCGAGGATCACCAAAAAGCGGTTGCGTGCCGACCAGTCAATTATATTTGCCAGCATGTCAGTGTCCCTCGTGTGGCATACGCGCCTGCAATTTAGTAATCACCCACTCGCCAGGTTTACGTTCGACGATCTCGAAGCTGACCGCGCTGCCGGGTTTGATACCCGTTGCCAGCGAGCTGTTAGCCAGTTCAAAATCCATACTCATGCCCGGCCAACCCAGCGACTTGATCGGTTCATGAGTGACGCCGACCGAGCCGTCTTCATAGATTTCATCCAGCACACCGTGTGCCTGATGCCCCACCGATTTGGCGGGCAGGCCGGGCTTCAGCCCGCCTTTCCTGTCCTGAGCTGCTTCATCTGGTTGTCGGGCTGAAGCCCGACCTGCATTGAGCGATGGTGCTGCGGCTGACATACCGGACAACGCCGCTTGCAGATTGCTTTCCGCATCAATCAGGAAGTTAGCCGAGGTCACTACCCGTTCGCCCTCCGCAACGCCTTCCAGTACCTCGACGTAATCGTCGCTGCGACTGCCCAGCCTGACCTCGCGTGGCGCGTAGCGGCCTTCTGCAAGTTGCACCAGCACCACCTGCCGCTTGCCGCTGTCTATCACGGCAGAAACCGGCACGCTGAGTACCTCGGCATCATCGCCTGTCGACAGTGTCACGTTTGCGTACATAGCTGGCTTAAGCTGCCCGCCAGGGTTGGCCATTTCCACACGCACTTGTACCGTGCGCGTCGTGGTATTCAGGGTCGGGTAAATGAATGAGATTTTTCCTTCAAATTCCTTGCCGGGATAGGCCGCTATGCTGACCCGTGCGACACTGCCGACTTTGACCAGCGCGATGTCCTGCTCCGCCACTTCCGCCAGCACCCACAGCGAAGACAGATCGGCAATCTGATACAAGGTCTCGCCCGGCATGAAGCGCATGCCCTGCACCGCCCTCTTTTCCAGCACGACGCCGGAAACCGGCGCGTAATACGTCAGGCTGTGCCTGAGCTTGCCATTCGCCTGAGGGTCATTCGCCAATCGCCTGATTTCCCCTTCCGAAATATCCCAGTTTTTCAAACGTGCCAGGCTGGCTTGTGCGAGTTGTTTCATGCTGGCTCTGGCATCACTATCGGCATTGCTCAAAGCCCTTTCGCCTTGTGCGGCAATCGCGTATTCACGCTGTGCCGACACCAGTTCCGGGCTGTAAACCTCGAATAATGCCTGTCCTTTGCTGACGCTCTGCCCGCTGGTATTGACGTATAGCTTCTCCACCCAGCCCTCAAATTTCGGTGCAATGGCATAAGTACGGCGCTCGTCTATCGCGATCACCCCTGCGGCATGCAAGGTTTTGTCCAGGCGGCGCAGCGTGGCCGCTACACTGGTCACACCCAGTTTCTGCACCTTGGCGGCGCTGATATTGACCGCACCCTCCTCATCCTGCCCTGCATCGCCTTGATAAACAGCCACATAATCCATGCCCATGCTGTCTTTCTTGGGCACAGGCGAGGTATCCGCCAGGCCCATCGGATTGCGGTAGTACAGTATTTTACGGGCAGCTTCAACCCCTCCCAACCTCCCCTTGTCAGGGGAGGAGATGGTATTTTCCCTCTGAGTACCTAGCCAATATCCGCCTGCCGCAACGCTGAGTAAAAGCAGAACAATAACAGCTATCCATTTGATATTTTTCATAATTCTTCTCCCAGCAGGCTTTCAATTTCAGACAATCGCAATTGTGCTTCCAGTTGTGATTTGAGTTGTTGCCGTCTGGCTTTCAAAATCTGGCGCTGTGCCTCCAGCAAGGTAGCAAAATCCACTTTCCCAGTTTCATATCCGGTCAACGCGGATTGATAAGTTAGTGCGGTCTGCGGCAACAAGCGCGTCACAAGCAATGCTTCGGTGCGCTGCGCCGTATCCAGCCCCGACACGCTTTCCGACAAATCAGCCTGCATCTTATTTAGCAAGGCCTCTCTGCGTGCCGTGGATGCGGCAAGCACAGACTCGGCCTCATGTTCCTGCGAGCGGCGCGCCCCTTGTTGCAACGGAATGTTGAATTCGACCATCAAATCCCAGCTTCGCACCGAATTGCCGGTCTGGGTCGGTGCGACCCCCAGGGTAAAACCGGGATAACGGTTGTTATAGGCGAGCGCGCGGCTCTGTTCGGCTTCTGTGACGCCCGCATCGGCCATCTGCAACTGCGGATTGCGTGCGCGCAGTTTTTCATTCAGTGAGGCTAAATCGAGTCGCGCCGCAGCGGGGATAGGACGTAGATGTGCGGGTTGCAGCAGTGCTGCCATGGAGGGGCGCGACAGCAAGGCATTCAGCCGTCCCTGCATGTGATGCTGCATATTTTCCAGTTCCAGCAGCTCGGTGCGCAAATCAGTCTGTTCAAGCTGCGCGCGTATCACATCCTGCTGCGCAGCCAGCCCGTGTGCATAACGCGTTTGTGCCACTTGTTCCAGGCTGTTCATCAGCGTCAGCGTTTCCCGTGTCAGTTTTTCGCTGCCGGCCAGATAATAATACTGTGCATAAACCGACTTGATGTTACCCGCCAGCGCCGCCCATGTCGCCGAGGTTTGTCCTCTGGACTGGCCGAATTGCGCCTCGGCAATACCACGCTGCAACTCGCGACGGCCAAACCAAGGCACGCTTTGCATCAGCAAATAACGTGTCGCGCCTACCTGTGACGGCAACAGACTTGCACCTCTGTTGCTGCCCTGATTGGTAAAATCCATCAATTCAGTGCGCAATACCGGGTCGGGTAAAGCCTGTGCAGAGACGACGCGTTGCGCCGCAGCATCCGCCTCAAGGCGAGCCGCGGCAAATTCGGGGTTATGTGCGCGCGCATAATCCAGCAAGCCTTGCACATCCCCGCCCAGCGGCGGTTCTGCCGCTAGTACGAGCGGGCTGGTAAAACAGGCCAGCAGCAACAGGGCAATTTTATTTTTCATTTTTTTTCCTTATCAGCTCGGGATGAGGTGAAGCTATCCTGCATCCCGAGGCCGTTATTTACTTGACCCGCCTGATATGGGTCACAAGGTAGGCATCATCTTGCTTTTCGAGCACAAAGTTCACCTTGTCACCCGTATGCAGAGATTTCAGCACTGCTGCGTCCTTGAGGCGGTACGCCATGGTCATGGCGGGCATAACGCCCACGATTTCGGCGTGGTGCAGCGTGACTTTGCCCTTCTTGTGATCCACCTTTTTAACCTCGCCATCTGTCCATTGCATCGTTTTCACAACATCAGCCGTTTGCATCGCTTCGTGGCTCATGTGTTGATGCTCCGCTGCACCGGCATTCATGCCGGTCAGCAGGACAAAAAATAAACTGCTTGTAATAATATGTGTCATGACTATTCCCCAACTCTATGTTTTATTGCGTGTTTAACAATTCCATGCGCTACGCATAACGAAGATTGCCGCAAGTTATGAACGGCGATCAGCATGGATTGCGATTTGCTATGGTGGAGTGCTCAATTTGCGGACGCAGTTTGTCCAGCAAACAGTACGGGATTGAATGTCAGTTTACAAAACTGGCAGACGTAGTAATCCCGCGTCAGGCGCGGGCGAGAGGGGGAGGAAGCAGCGGAATGCTGGTGATGGAATGAAACGACAACAAATATGAAACGACCGAAATAGCGGCCCGCTGTACCGCCAGGCCAGACAAATTCGACCCGGCAAGATAGCCGCTGCAAGCCAGATGGCAGACACCACAGGCGTTGCAGGAAGATCCATGCGGGTCAGTCGATTGATCCTCAACGGCGGCGGGCGCAAGCGAGTGATGTGCGTGCTCGTCCGCTACGGCATTATGCGCAGCTTCATGGCACGAACCGCGCTGCAACTGCATGGATAGCGATTCCGCCAGCACCCCGCCGCTGAACAGCGGCAGCCAGACGGCTAACAGGACTGCAATAAATTTTCGGGTGGCGGGTAACATGTGCGCAGCCTCACATAATCCGGCTCGTCTGTCAATCGCGAGCTGTAGCCGACTGAGTTTCATCGGTAGTATTTTTCGTCAGCAAATACTGCATCAGGGATCTCAATTTTGCAGGTTTGACCGGCTTGTGCAGCAAGGCATATCCGGCTTCATCTGCCAATTTCATAATGGCCGGACAGGTATCGCCGCTGATCAGCATACACGGTGTCGGCCTGCCTATGTGTTGACGCACCATGGCAATAACATCGAGTCCGGTCACATCATCGCCCAGAGCATAGTCGCTGATAAGAAAATCCCAAACCGCTCCCTCATCAAGCAGGTTTTGCACGGCTTCGAGTGAAGCTGCGACTGACACTACACACCCCCAGGATGTGAGTAGCGTCGCCGTGCTATCCAGCACCAGCTCATCGTCATCCACGACCAGCAATTTTTTCCCCGCCAATGGCACGACTTCGTTATGTGGCCCAGACGTGGGTAATACAGAAAAATCCGCTATGGCAGCATACGCAACGGGCCTGGGGGCAGCGGTAAGTTCCAGTGCGAACAGGGATCCCTTTCCGGGTGCCGAGCGCAACGCGATGTGATGACCCAGCAACTTGACCAATCGGTCAACGATGGCCAATCCCAGCCCGGCTCCGTTTTGCGTATCCGGCTGCGGCTGAGCCAACTGAAAAAACTCACGGAAAATATTGGCCTGGTCGGCCTGGGCAATGCCTATGCCATTGTCGCGCACTTCGATGCGCAACTGATTGCCACGCTTTCTGCAAGCAATCAGAACTGTGCCGCCAGGGTGGGTATAGCGTAAGGCATTGCTTAGCAGATTCATCAAGATGCGCTCCAGCAGGACAGGATCGCTGACGGCATATCCCTGAAATGGGCGCAGCATCAACCGGATATTCTTGATGTGCGCCAACATTTTAAAATCTGCCGCGAGCCGCTCCAGCAGCGCAGACAGGTCACAGGTCTGTTTCTGCGGTACGACCACACCTGCATCCAGCTTGGAAATATCAAGCAAGGAATTTATCAGTGCCGAAATTGCATCGACAGAATGCTCTACCTGTCCGATCAGGCGCTGCTGCTCCGCACCGGAAATTTTGCGTCGCAGCTCGGCAAGATACAAGCCCAGCGCATGTATGGGTTGGCGCATATCGTGACTGGCCGCCGCCAGGAAACGGCTCTTGTCATGATTGGCGCGTTCCGCCCCCTCTTTTTTATCGCGTAATTCAGCAGTAGCCTCATCTACCCGACGCTGCAACAACATGCGATCCTGCAGCAGTTGTTCCGCCATGTCATTGATGCCGCGCGCCAGTGTATTCAGCTCCCTGATACGCGTAAACACGGAAACGCGTGTTTCAAGATTGCCCTCGCCTATCGTCTGTATCGCCTCACTCAGAGTGCGGATAGGGTTCGTGATGCGGCGACCGGCAAGGTGTATCAGGTAAAGCGCACCGGAAAAAAACAGCAAGGTTGCCAGAATGGTATAGATCAGCGTCTGGTTCTTGATTTCCAGTACGCGCGCATTACTCATTTCCACGATGGCCACGCCCAAATGCCGCACGGTCGGATGGGCATCCAGTTCATTCAATACCACTTGCGCCGGAAGTATGGGTTGAAAAATCCACAAGCCATCGCGGCTGTGACGTATCGTGGTCAGCAAATTTTCCGAGCTGTTAACCTCACGAAAATGATTGAATGAGTTTTGCTTGATGAAGTCGCTTACTTCGACGTTGGCATTTGCATAGGCCTCGAAAAGTCCGCCAACCGCTATCAGGGGTTCGGAAGCGGCATTCAGAATAACGACGCTACGCACATCCGGTTGCTGCAAAACGCCCTGACCTATGTTCTGCAGAAACAGCGTGTTATTTGAAAACACGCCATATTCACTACTGGAAGCGAGCTGATGAGCAATAAGTTCACCTCGTTCCAACAAGCCCTTGTCCAGATCGGAGAAACGGGTATGCAGGAAGAAGGCCTCCAGGCTGATCGTCATAACCAGCATCGGGATAAAGGTCAAAAAAAGGACTTGTTGCCGAATACTGTATTTATTCCTCTTCAAACTCACTTTCCCTTCGTCCTTGATGACGTGAGTGAGCGCGGGGATGTGACTGTCCGCGATAGCAGGATTTGAGCCATGCGACCGCCTGAAAAATTTCTGCTTGTTTCCGGACGCTGAATGACGAAAAAATCCATGAAGAGGATTATATGATTTTAAAGTCGGTAATGAATACACGCTGCCCATCTTTTTGGGTGAGTTGGCAGCCGCATTGACCCTCGTCACAGATGCAACTGCCATTGTGCGTGATGAAAACAATCCGTCAGACTACCTGGATGTTGGCAGCTTGCCTGCCCTTGGGACCTTGCGCCACTTCGAAGCTGATTTTTTGTCCTTCTTTAAGGGACTTGAAACCATTTATGTTGATCGCGGAGAAATGCGCGAACAAATCATCTCCCCCATCGTCGGGAGCGATAAAACCAAAGCCTTTTTCGTCGTTGAACCATTTAACTGTACCTGTTGCCATTTGATTCTCTCCTTGCAATTAAAAAAATTCCTGCTGCTTGTTGCCGCCTTGCCCCCTCTTCTCCCACCCCCCGATGAAAGAAGAAAGGGACAAGGCAGACCCTGGACGACGTTCACCTTGACGGAATAGCTCTCTGCCTTTTTGGATTTGGTCAGTGTAACTTGAGCATGCCAACCTTGAACTACGCTGTTACGCTCGTTTCATCGGCATTATCCGGCACTTGTGAAACTGCGTACAAAACTGCCGTAAAACGTTATGAAAAAACTCAAGCGCGGCGATTATGCCCAGATCGATTCCATCGTAACCATCGGAAGATGCTGATTTATTTCGCGGCAATGCCTATGTCGTGTAGGGATTTTCCTAAAGCGAGGACTGAGGACTGAGGACTGAGGACTGAGGACTGAGGACTGAGGACTGAGGACTGAGGACTGGGGACTGGGGACTGAGGACTGCTGGAAGAAGTTCAAACCACAGATTTGGACTAAGTGCCATTGCGTCTGATAAACCCGGATTATTCATTAGTGCTTCATACCTGTTTTTTCTAACGACTTATTTGGGATAATTGCTTGAACTGACAAAATCGTGCCCGGGATAATCAATCCTGGAATAATTTATGTTCGACCGCATAGCGCACCAGTTCCGCTGTGCTAGCCAGTTTCATTTTTTCCATCAGGTGCAGCTTGTGGGTACTCACCGTCTTGTTGCTGATAATAAGTTGCTCGGCAATTTCATTGACCCGTTTTCCGGCAACCAACAGGTTAAAAACTTCAAATTCCCGATCGGAAAGCAGGGCGTGTGGCGCACGTTGCTCCGGCAGCAAAGTATCAAAGGCCAGCTGTTCGGCTAGAACCGGGTCTATATACTTACCGCCGGAAGCCACACGGCGTATGGCTTCGAGCAGGATTTCCGGATCACTATCCTTGGAAATAAAGCCGGCAGCCCCGGCCTTGATCACGCGAGACGCGATCTGCGGTTCGTTGTGCATGCTGAAAACAAGAATGGGCAAGGTCGCACGACACGCCTTGATGCGCCCGATCAGGTCTGTGCCGCTGACCCCCGGCATGGTCAGGTCCAGCAGCACCATATCAAAAACGGCCGGGCTGTGCAGTTTTTGAAGCACACCCGTGCCATCAACCGCATCGGCCACCACCTTGATATCAACAGTCAACGCAAGGATTTTCCTGATGCCTTCGCGCACAATGGCATGGTCGTCGGCAATCAACAGATTAATCATCAACTCTTCTCCCCGGACAAACATCAAATATTGGAATGTGGACGGAAACAACCGTGCCTTCCGATGGTGCGCTGTCGATTATAACCTTGCCGCCCAGAGCAATGGCGCGTTCGCGCATACCCATCAGGCCGAAAGATTGGTTTTCCGCTCTGGCGGCAGGATCGAAGCCCTTGCCGTTATCGTGTATCTCCAGAACGATATCATCATCGCTCTGCTCGACGGTAATTTCAACGCGCGTAGCCTGAGCGTGGCGTGTGATATTGGTCAACGATTCCTGCACGATGCGAAACAGTGCCACGGTGCGCGCATCATCCAAACCAAGCGGCTCATCAACGACCCGTAGCGTACAGGCTGTATTGGTGCGCTCGGAAAATTCGTCGCACAGCCACGCGATGGCTGGGACTATTCCCATATCCAGTGCCGCCGGGCGCAAATTGGCGGTCACATGGCGCGCCCCCTGAATGGACTTATCCACCAGCACCAGCATGTTCTGTATCCTGGTCTTCAGCAACGGGTCTCGCTCGCCAAACTCGATGCGCAGCAGCGAAATATCTATGCGCAACGCTGTCAAAAGCTGGCCCAGTTCATCATGCACTTCGCGGGCGATGCGCTTGCTCTCCGCTTCGCGCAATGACGAACTATTGGCTGCCATGTCGCGCAATAGTTGCTGGTAATTATGAAGCTCGTGTTCCCTGGCCTTATGCAGGGTAATATCACGCACCAGGCTTTGCAGATAGCGTTTGTTACCTATCCGTATCGGGGTCGAGCGGAATTCGATATCGATCACACTGCCGTCCGGCTTCCTGTATTTCACGTCAGCCACACCGCCCTGCCCCGTTTCCAGCACGCTGAAAAAACGCGCTTGTGCGATTTTAAACTGCTCGACGGGACGCAATTCCCATATCCGGGTTTGCCTCAGCCGTTCGGGTGACAGGCCGCTTTGCTGCACGAAGACAGAATTGAAGTCGACTATCATGCCGCTGTCATCAACCAGCACAATGCCATCCATCGTCCCTTCAAAAATGGCACGGAATTTTCCCTCGGACTCTTGCAGCTTCTCATCTGCCAGTTTGCGTGCCGTGATGTCGGTCAGCACCATGCGCACACTTGCGCCGCCGCTTATTTCCTTCTGACAGATGCATTCCATCTGCGCCCAAAAAGTCGAGCCATCGCCGCGCCGCAGCGTGACCTCGGCCGCATGACTGCCCATATTGTTCAACAAGTCCTGAAAGCAACGGCGCCAGCACTCGCGTGCGTCAGCCACGATGAACTGCGCGAAGTTACGCTTGATCAGTTTCCGGTGTTCAACAGCAAACAATCCGGCCCCGGTGAGGTTGATCTCGGAAATCATGCCTTGGTCGTTGAGGGTGAGATAGGCAACCGGAGCGAAGTCATAGAGATCCCTGTAACGGTCACGGGATTCTTCCAGTGCAAACTGGGCCTGGCGCAAGTTTTCGTTCTGCATTTCCAGTTCGATCTGATGCACTTGCAGCATGTGCAAAAGCTCTTCAGCCGAACGTATTGGCAACACTGTAGTATCCGGCGGACTGTGAGCGAGCCTGTCTTCAACGGCTGCGCGCAAATCAGCACTACTGCGTCGCTCGGCTTCCCCCGGATTTTTATTGCTCATTCGCGCCCCATTACCTATCAAAAAGCTGTTTCAGCCCGAAGTAGATCTGCATCGCCAGCCTGCATCAAGCTCAGCCGCCGGCAAATATACTCCAATTCCGGCTTACTCGGTCAGTGGAATATCTCGATATGGAAAAGATTAGCGAAGTTGTAGGTCGGGTTTTAACCCGACATGTCGGGCTGAAGCCCGACCTACAC
>JAUSLX010000261.1 GCA_030645775.1 Gallionella sp.
GAGGTGTAGTTGTAGGGGATTTCACGCAAACGCACAGTCATGATGTTCCTTGCGGCAATGGCTAATAAAGAATCGTTCAGCCTTCGCCATCCTTAATATTTGTCTGGCGCGCATTTTACCTGATTGCAGCGTCCTGCTCGACCCTGAGTGTATTACGGATAAAATAGCGGCTTGTTATGCATCCTTTACACGTGGTCCACGGCTAAAGGCAAGACGATTTAATCAGCGTTGCACTGGGCGATGCATTGCTTTTTCAGGGATAATGCGCGCCCGCAGGCAATTTGCAGTGGCCCGCTATTTAACCAAAAAATGAAATACTGCAAATGTTAATGCGAATTTTGTTGTCAACTCTGCTGTGTCTGGGTTTGATCCCTCCTGTTTATGCCGATAGCGCGGCCTTTGCGCTGTGCGCGAAAAATTTTCCGGATAGCGATGGCGAACGTCTGAAATGCTTCGATAGCGCACTGCTGCCTGCTGCGCCAGCTGTTGCAACGGCTCAACCTGCTCCTGGAATAATCCGAATGACGGAAGAGCAGGAAGAGGAGCATGAGCCACCAGTCAGGCGCACCTATCTGACGCGGGTATGGAATCTGGACAATCGCCCCAATCGCGATCAAAGCAGTCTGGACCGGCTGCAACTACACAGACAGAATTACCTGATCGTGCGTCAAAGCAGCAACCCGAACAATCAGCCGACTTCACCGGGGATAGGTAACGCGGGATTGAATGTGAATGACATCGATGCAATGGAAGCCAAATTTCGCCTGAGTTTCAAGACCAGCATGCATACCAGAACCGACCTGGATCTGTGGGGGTTCAGGACTTTTCGCCTGTGGGGCGCCTATACCCAGCAATCCAGTTGGCAGGTTTTCAACACGCGTAATTCATCGCCGTTCCGCGAAAGCAATTATGAGCCTGAGCTGATTGCGGCTTTTGCTACCGGCAATGAAACGGGATTGAAGCTACTCAATCTGGGGCTGGGTCACCAGTCGAATGGCCGCGGGAATCCGGAGTCGCGCAGCTGGAATCGCGTGTATGCGCAGGGCGGCTGGGAGTGGGACAACACGTCCTTGCTGGCACGTGCCTGGCGGCGCATTCTGGAAAATGCCATGAAGGACGATAATCCGGATATGGTTCACTACATGGGGAGTGCTGAAGTAATCGCGCGTTGGGAGCCGGATAGCAAGTTGCAGGCGGTCGTGTTGGAGATGCGTAACAATATGAATATCAACAATAATGCGGGCTTTGTTCAGCTCGACTGGTCACTGCCTGTCGCGTTGGGTACGGCGGCACGTCTGCACGTACAGATGAGCAAGGGTTATGGTGAAAGCCTGATCGACTACAATCATCGTCAGACCACGCTGGGTTTGGGATTTTCATTCAGGGAATGGTAAATATGCAATCTGAACAAGCAACACACTACCAACGTATCGGCGGGGCGGAAAAAATCCACGCGCTGGTGGATCGCTTCTACCATCTGATGGACGAATTACCCGAGGCTTACGGCATCCGCAAGATGCACACCGAGGATTTGCAAGGCGTAAACGACAAGCTGTTCATGTTTCTTTCCGGCTGGATGGGCGGGCCGCAACTGTTTGTGGAAGCGTTTGGTCATCCCTTGTTGCGCCGCCGCCATCTGCCCTTTGCCATTGGAGATGCCGAGCGCGATCAGTGGATGCTGTGTATGAATCAGGCGCTGGACGACGTGGTGGACGATGCCGCCTTGCGTCATGAATTGTCAGACGCGTTCAGCAAAGTTGCCGATCACATGAGGAACGGGGCAGACTAAGCTGGCGCGTTCCAGGTTTTTCCCGGGCTACCTCCGGCAAAGCATCCGCCGGGTATCGCTACGCTCAACCCAGCCTACGGTGATTCTTCTGAGTCAGTCGCCATTATCGCGGGAAGCTGCGCATCAGCCGATTCCGCTTCAGCCGGGGGCGCCATCAGTTTTTCCAGGCACACTGCGGCGGCGGCGAAGCCCATTGTGGCGGTGACGGTCACCACCGATCCGTAGCCCGAGCAGCCCAGATTGGTGGCGGTGCAGGCGGCGGTGCGCTTGATCGGTTCATCCAGGTAGATACTGGTGATGCCGAACTTCTTGTTCTTGCGTGGCAGTATCCGGTACTCCTTGCGCAGCCTGTCGCGGACGCGCACCAGCAAGGCATCGTGGGTGGTGCGGCCGAGATCGTCCTGACGCAACTTCAGCGGGTTGCGCTTGCCGCCTGACGCGCCGCACACCACCAGTGGTATCTCGTTGGGGCGGGCATGGGCGATCAGCGCGGCTTTGATCCTGGCATCGTCGCATGCGTCTATGACCATATCGAACGCGCCCGCCGGGATCAGTCGCAGCATGTTCTCTGCGGTCAAAAACTCCTCGATGACGCTCACGCGGCAATCCGGGTTGATCTCGCGGATGCGTTGCTCCAGCACATCGACTTTCGCCATGCCGAAGGTGCTGTCCAGCGCCTGTATCTGCCGGTTGGTGTTGGAAACGGCGACTTGATCGAAGTCGATCAAGGTGATGTTGCCGACCCCGCTGCGCGCCAGCGCTTCCACCGCCCAGCAGCCGATGCCGCCGACGCCGACCACCGCGATGCGGCCGCGATGCAGTGCGAGCCGCGCCCCCTCGCCGTACAGTCGCTCCAGGCCGCCGAAGCGGCGACCGTGTTCTTCGTCCAGAGGGTGAGGGTGCGAATTCATGCTGTGCTATCCGTTAAGAGGAGGGCGGACAATACCTTCTCCGTGGTGATGCGCGCAACCGCTACGGGCGGGATGCCGCGCAATTCGGCCAGTTTGGTGCGACTCGGATTCCGGCGATTTCCCGTCATCACGCTGGAAGTGCCTCTCAGCCCGCGTTTGAAACTGTTGACATGGAATGGTTCTGACTGTGAATTTGCCGGCACGCTGTCAAAACTTGATCGCCGAGAATACTTTTTTTGCCAGACTTCCGGTCGCTTCCAGCGGGTTGGCGCGTATCGCCTTTTCCTGTTCGGCCATCATCAGGAACAGGCCGTCCATCGCTTTACGGGTGATGTAGTCGTCGAGTCTGGCATCCTGCTGATCTACCAGCCCATACTGCGCGCCTTTGCCAGCGAACTGGTCATATTTTTCGGCCAGTTTCACTTTCTGCATGGACTTGTTGACGATAGGCTTGAACTTGCCGGTAAGCGCGGTTTCGGTGTTCTTGCGAAAGTATTGCGTGGCCGCATCGTTGCCGCCCGTCAGGATGGCCTTGGCATCCTGCACCGTCATCTTTTTCACTGCGCCGACCAGCAAGCTCCGGGCTTCAGGCACGGCGGCTTCGGCGGCACGGTTCATCGAGGTGACAAGTTCATCCGCGTATTTACCCATGCCGAACTGGCGCATCAGACTGTCGGCTTTTTGCAGGCTTTCCGGCAACGGGATGCGCACCTTGTCGTTGCCCAGAAATCCGTTTTCCCTGGCCAGATTCGCCACGGCGGTTTCTGCGCCCTGAGTCAGCGCCTGTTTCAGACTGCCCACCTGATCCTTGTTGCTGAAAGCGGACAGGGCGGAAGCGGCGGAAGATTTGCTTTCCGTCGGTCGGGCGGGTGCCGGGGTTGCAGGTTTGGCGATGTTGCCCAGTTGCTCCTTGAGTCCGCCCAGATCGAAGGCATGAGCGTAAGAAGCCAGCAACATGAGCGATGCAAGCGAAAGCCGATGTAATTTCATGTGAACTCCCATTCAAAAAGTAGGGCGGATGCCGTGAGGCGATCCGACTAGGGGTGTTCCGGCGCAACCGCGATGCGTTGCGCCCTACGCCGAATTATCTTTTACGCGGGGGCAGCAGGTCGGTGATGGTGCCTTCCGCCATTTCGGCGGCGAAGCACAGGGTTTCCGACAGGGTTGGATGCGGGTGTATGGTCAGGCCGATGTCTTCCATGTCTGCGCCCATTTCCAGCGCCAGCACGGCTTCGGCGATCAGCTCGCCCGCGTTGACGCCGACGATACCCGCACCCAGGATGCGGCGCGTCACAGGATCGAGCAGCACCTTGGTCATGCCTTCTTCGCGACCGACCGACAGCGCGCGCCCCGAAGCCGCCCACGGGAATGCACCTTTTTCATAGGCGATGCCCTGCGCCTTGGCCTGCGTCTCGGTCAGTCCCATCCAGGCGATTTCCGGATCGGTGTAGGCCACCGACGGGATGGTCAGCGGCTCGAAAAACGCCTTGTGCCCGGCGATGTTTTCCGCCGCAACTTTGCCTTCGTGCACCGCTTTGTGTGCCAGCATCGGGTCGCCGACGATGTCGCCGATCGCAAAGATGTGCGGCACGTTGGTGCGCTGCTGTTTGTCCACCGGAATAAAGCCGCGCTCATTGACGATCAGGCCTGCCGCTTCGGCGTTGATTTCGCGACCGTTCGGGCGGCGACCGACCGCCATCAGCACGCGGTCGTAGAGTTGCGGTTCAGGCGCCTGTTCACCCTCAAAGGTCACGCGCAGCCCTTCCGGCAAGGCTTCGATTTTGACGACTTTGGTCTTCAGGTAGATCGCTTCGTAGCGCTTGGCGATGCGGGTGTGCAGCGGCTTGACCATGTCCTTGTCCGCGCCGGGGATCAGCTGATCCATCAGTTCGACCACGGAGATTTTGCTGCCCAGTGCGTCATACACCGTCGCCATTTCCAGCCCGATGATGCCGCCGCCCAGGATCAGCAGGCGCTTGGGAATATCTTGCAGAGCCAGTGCGCCGGTGGAGTCGATGATGCGTGGATCGTCATAAGGGAAGCCCGGAATGCGGGCCACGCTGGAACCGGCGGCGACAATGGCGTGATCGAAGGTGATGACCTTGTCGCCCTCGGCGGTGGCTACGGTAATCGAGTTGGCTGAAGTGAATTTCGCCGTCCCTTGCACCACCTGAACCTTGCGTTGTTTGGCCAACTGTTTCAGCCCGCCGGTCAGCTTGGCTATGATGCTCTCCTTCCAGCTGCGGATCTTGTCGATGTCCACCGTTGGTTTGGCAAAGGTTACGCCGTGATGTGAAACTTCGTCGGCTTCGGTGATGACTTTTGCGACATGCAGCAGCGCCTTGGAAGGAATGCAGCCGACATTCAGACACACGCCACCCAGTGAGGCATGCTTCTCGATCATTACCACCTGTTTGCCCAGATCGGCCGCGCGGAATGCGGCGGTATAGCCGCCGGGGCCGGCACCGAGCACCACCACTTCGGCGTGGATGTCCCCAGAAATCCCCCCCAGCCCCCATTTTACAAAGGGGGGGGCGGTAACTGAGGTGGCTTGTGTCAAGTTGATATCGGAAGTGTTCGCAGGTGTAACTCCTCCTGTTGACTCAGTGCTTGTATCTCCACCCTTTGCAAAGGGGGGAGCGGTAACTGAGGTGGCTTGTGTCAAGTTGGTATCGGAAGTGTTCGCAGGTGTAACTCCTCCTGTTGATTTAGTGCTTGTATCTCCCCCCTTTGCAAAAGGGGGGGTAGGGGGGGATTTTTCCAGTGTCAAAATCACCGCGCCTTCCGATACTTTGTCGCCAACTTTGACTTTCATTTCCTTCACCACGCCAGCGGCCGGGCTGGGGACTTCCATCGCTGCCTTGTCTGTTTCCAGCGTAATCAGCGGCTGTTCCGCCGTTACCGTGTCGCCGGCTTTGACTGAAATTTCGATGATGGCGATATCCTTGAAATCGCCGATGTCCGGTACTTTTACTTCGATGGTCTGGCTCATTTTAATTCCTAAGTGTAGTGCCCTCCCCCGGCGGGGGAGGGCTAGGGTGGGGGTGAAAACGTAAATACGATCTCTATCCCTATCCTGGTTGCCCCCTCGCTTCGCTCTCCCCCTCTGCAAGGGGGAAGGAACAGGTTGGTTAAGTTCTGATCTGACCGCTGCCCAATACGATGTATTTCTGCGAGGTCAATCCTTCCAGACCTACCGGGCCGCGGGCGTGTATTTTGTCGGTGGAGATGCCGATTTCGGCACCCAGACCGTATTCAAAACCGTCGGCAAAGCGCGTCGAGGCGTTGACCATCACCGAGCTGGAATCCACTACGCGCAGAAAGCGCATCGCTTTGCTGTAATTTTCCGTGACGATGCTGTCGGTGTGCTGCGAGCTGTAGGTGTTGATGTGGGCGATGGCTGCCTCCATGTCGGCCACGATCTTCACGCTCAGTATCGCGGCCAGGTATTCGGTGCGCCAGTCTTCCTCGGTGGCGGGGGTCATGGCAGGCACCAGTTCACAGGAAGCCGCATCGCCGCGCAATTCCACACCCTTGTCCAGGTAGATTTTGCACAGCGGCGGCAATACCTGAGCGGCCACACTTTGCGCCACCAGCAACGTTTCCATGGCATTGCACACGCCGTAGC
>JAUSLX010000014.1 GCA_030645775.1 Gallionella sp.
AATTATGCGGCGCTGGCCTGCACGGATTTTCCGCTGTGCAATGGTGCGCTGCTGCCGCAAATGGATTTTCACAACGGCTTTACAATCTGGCGAGACCTGGGTATGACTGCCCATGGCGAGTACATTACCTTCGCGGCTTTGACCGCGATCCACTGGATGCATCGCGCCTTCGCCTTTGTCGTGGCAGCGCTGCTTGTCTGGCTTGCACTCCGCGCCTATAAGATAGCAACGTTACGCAAGACCGCGCGCTGGCTGTTGATCACTGTCGTACTGCAATTTTCCATTGGCATCGCAACCGTTCTGCTGCAACTGCCGCTGCTGCTTGCCGTGGCGCATAATGGCGGTGCGGCGCTGCTGCTGATGTTGCTGGTCATGTTGCATAACAAAACCCGCACTGCAAAGGATCAGGATACGGCGGCGGATTCCTGACCCTTTGTGACATCACTTTTCCAGTGGTTTTATTTCAGCTGTTTTCGGGTTTGCGTGAACCAGTCTTACATTCAGTGCTTCGCTTTTTTCCACGACATAGTCATTGCCATAATCAAAACGCCACACCCACGCAGCCGCGCGACGGGTTCTGAACGTCGTGTCAGTCCAGTATTTCCCGGCCAGAGATTCCGGGAAATATAGCTTCGGTAACGTCGGCCCGGGATGGGGAATACTGGTATCGACTATCGTATTCAACTCAAAACGGCTGGGCAAATGCCAATCCGAAAGACCGCAAAGTTTCATGGCATTGATTGCTCTGGCATAGGATTCCGTATCGCAATCGCTAGCCGTGCATACCCCGGCCTTGGCTTTTCCGGCAAAGCCGCCGTTACTCATCTGATCCGAGTCATACCAGCTGTAGGTATTGTCGATGTTCTGCAAACCAGGCTGCGTATTTTTTAATTCCCACGTCATACCCGCCTGATTATCGCGTACACAGGCCCAGGGACGTTTTGCATAGTCGCTACCGTCATTGATGCTGCCATCCTGATTGATACGCGTCATGTCAAAAACGAATGGCTTGGGATCAAGCGTTTCACCGCAACCGGTTATCAGCACAGTGCCCAGCAACGCCAGGGCAAGCTTGCTGCACGAAGGTATTCTGACTAAAGTATTTCCCTGAATCATTTTTTTCATTTTATCTACCCGTAAATGACGTTGTAATATCTGTTCAGCAGATGCCCGTGTCGCGTTTCCATCGTACCAGAGGGTCAGGTGCTTTGCGCATCAGGCAAATGATTTGTGCTGATTATTTTTCTGCCTTATTCTTCGTGGCGTGATTATCGGCCAAGTCGCGCAGGCTGGAGCGAAATGATTCCACTTCCGAGGTCAATTCTTTGAAATCGGCTGAAGCTGCCCAGAATTGCCTGATTCGCGCCCGATCTGCCCGGCCACGCAGGCGCGGCTCACGTTCCGCAAGCATGCGCTTGCCTGTCCATAACACACCCAAACGATGGTAACAATCGCCCTCACGGCAACCGGTAATAAACACGCCGTCAACTTTGCGTTCGTGCAGCGCATACTCCACGAAGGAGGGCGGCAACATGGCGATACAGGGCAGACTTAATACGGAAACGTTCTCACTGCGTAAATTTTCAATATTCGCAGCATTATCGCAACCGAAAACCATGACCCGCGCGTCGCCCTCAAGCCGGGCCATGTCACTCACCATGGCGGCACGAAGACCGGACAGCGGCAAAGATGGCATTTCAATGCCGCTGACATAATTATCTTCACTCCTGAAAGGATTTGACGAGGGGCATGCGCCGGTGCAAATACCGCAACTTACGCAACGATCCGCCACAACCACCGCTTCTTCCAAAAAGTTCAGGCCATCGCTGCGCGGGCGCATTACCACAGCCTCGTACGGGCAATCGGCAACACAAAGCCGGCATCCACTGCAATCCTTGAGATTCACCTCGGCTACCGGAATTTGCTTAAATCTGGCAGGCAGCCACGGCAATATAACAAGCAGCAAACTGAGGCCGATCACAAACGCCCATACCTGGCCTGCGGACCATACGCCCAACAACGGGTAAATGAATAAATAAAACCAGTCTATTTCCAGATTGCGCGGCTCAATCGCCATGTCTGCCGCTCCCTGGCTCAATACGGGTTTCACCAGCGCCAAAACCACTAACGTCAACAACATCCCAACTGCCAGGGCTTTTTTCGGGTTAACCACGGGGTTGCTGATGCGCATGATATGCACCCAGAGCAAAAACAGGATAAACAGCGGAATGGTTACGTGAGCAAACGATATCAGCGTAAAGAAGCGATCATTGAGTACTTCCTGCGTGATGAAGCTGCGCGACAGCGATTCGCTGAATATGGGCAGCCAGTCTAACCATTCGACTGTGGTCACGGTAGTGTATTGGGCCAGCTTGTCCCATACCATCCAGTAACCGTTGATTCCGGCGGCATATATCGGCCATATCAGCAGCACGCCCGTGACCCAGGCAAACCAGCGTGCGCCGCGATAACGACCCAGAATGAATTCACGCAACAGATGTAATGCCATCACCAAAATCAGCGCATCGGAAGCGTATCGGTGCAGACTGCGCATGACCCCGCCCAGATACCATTGTTCGAGGGTGATATATTCAACAGAAGGATACGAAAGTTCTATGCCGGTTTTATAGAAGGCGTAGATATACGCACCACTGACGAGAACGATCCAGAAGAGATAGAATCCCAACGCGCCCAGATGATAGAAAGGATTCAGCTCATGACCGAAGCACTTATTCAGCCCCCCCTCTATCCATAGCAACGCCCTGCGCGCACGGGGCATGCCAGGGTCGGCAGCAGTTATTTCAAGTCGACGCATCGATGGCACCCGGATCGCAGTCTAACGGGCATGGCGAGCAGCCACCCCTGATAATGAAACTCGCCATGCCCGTTCCCTCCCTTGCAGGGCGCATTTCGTCGGAGCCGAAATCGTTCA
>JAUSLX010000024.1 GCA_030645775.1 Gallionella sp.
TACCCGGTGCCAAAATCATCGATAGACATACGGATGCCGCTTTCATGCAGCCTGTCCATCACTGCGATAGCGGCCAGAGGATTATTCATCGCCACGGCTTCGGTCAGTTCCAGTTCCAGATATTCGTGCGGCAGCCCCACCTCATCGAGTATGCCGTTCACCAGTTCTATCATACTGCTCTGATGAAACTGCACCGCAGACAGGTTCACGGCCATCAGCATGGGCGGCAATCCGCTGTCCATCCAGTCCTTCAATTGCCTGGCCGCCGTGCGCAACACCCACTCGCCTATCTGGATGATCTGCCCGCCATCTTCGGCGACGGGGATAAATTCAGCGGGGGAAATCATGCCCAGTTCGGGATGATTCCAGCGCAGCAAAGCTTCCGCGCCGACGATGCGTCCATCCTGTATCGCCAGTTGCGGCTGGTAGTGTAAAAATAATTCGTTGCGCGACAATGCGTAACGCAACGCATTCGCCAGTTGCATGCTGCGCACAGAGTTGGCCTGCATTTCTGGCGTGAAAAAACGGAAATCGTTACGTCCTTCCTGCTTGACGCAGTACATGGCCGCATCCGCATGTTTGGACAAGGTCTCGAAATCCACTCCATCGTCAGGATAGATCGCAATGCCGATCGAGGGTGTCGCAATCAACTCATGCTGATTGAATTGCCAGGATAGTGATACGGCTTCGAGCAGTTTACTCGCCACATGCGCCGCGCCATTGGCATCGATGCCGGGCAGGACAATGATAAATTCATCACCGCCCAGACGCGACACCGTGTCTTCATCGCGCAAGGTTGCCTTCAGCCGCCTAGCCACCTCCATCAATAATTGATCGCCGATGGCATGCCCCAGCGTGTCGTTGATATTTTTGAACCGGTCCAGATCGATGAACATCAACGCCAATTGCTCGCCGCTGCGTTGCGCCAGGCTGAGCGCAAATTGGAAACGCGCATTCAACATGCTGCGATTGGGCAAACCCGTAAGCTGATCGAAATGCGCCAGCCTTTCCATGCGTTCTTCAGCCTTCTTTTTCTCGCTGATATCCTGCTTCACCGCCAGATAATTGCTAACCCTGCCGCTGACCTGCCTCACCGGCGATATCTGCACGGCTTCGGTATATTCGCTGCCATCCTTGCGACAGTTAACCAGTTCGCCCTGCCAGGGTTCACCGCGCGTCAGATATGACCACATGTCAACATACGTTTCTCTGGATGTCTTGCCTGACTGCTGGATGCGCGGATTCTTGCCGAACACATCATCCAGACTGTATCCGGTTACTTTACTGAAGGTTGAATTGACATATTCGATGTGTCCCTCAAGGTCGGTGATCACGATGGAATTGGGGCTTTGTTCCATGGCAAAGGATAATGTAAACAATGACTCTTCGGTTCGTTTGCGCTCGGTAATATCCTGAGCGGTTCCCGCCATATAGTCCGGTTTTCCATCGGCATCCCGTATCAACTCACCCTGACCGCTAATATGGCGGACAGTGCCCTCCCGCCAAATACGGAACTCCAGCGGTCCCGGCTTCCGGCCTGATGCACAGGCTGCGATCCATTCCTGCATGGCAGACTGGTCATCGGCGTGTATCAACTTGATAAAATCATCAACATCGAGCGTAAATGTTTCGGGAGCAACGCCATAAATCTGATACATCTCATCCGACCACGATAATTTACCGGCAAGGTCAAAACTCCAACTGCCGATATGAGCGATTTGCTGCGCCTGCCTGAGATGATATTCGCTCTGTTGCAGAACGATTCTTTCCAGCTTTTGTTCGGTAATATCCTGATAGAGACCCAGTACGCCTACCGTTTCGTTGGCCTTATTACGAAGCGGCACCTTGGAAGTGCGCAACCAGGTAATTTTTCCGTCAGATGAGGTTGTCGGCTCGTCATAAAAAAGTTTGGGGATACCCGTATCCATGACCTGCCGATCATCGGCACGATAAATTTCGGCCTGTGCTTTCCAGGCCAACTGGTAATCATCCTTGCCGACAATCTCCTCCGGGGAGGGCGCCCCGGCATCGGCGGCAAAAGCAGGATTGCAGCCCATATAGCACAGATCATTATTTTTCCAGAAAATACGAGCCGGCGTTGTGTCGATAACCGCCTTGAGCAGGCCGTGCGATTCGGCAAGTTCCAGCTCCATCTGCTTGCGTTCGGTAATGTCGCGTGACAGCACGACAAAACGCGTTTCCTGACCAGGCTCAACGGATTTACGGCTACCTGAAAACTCGAACCAGCGTTTCCCCCTGGGCGACTCCAATTGATACTCGCCCTTGGCAAACCCGGTTTTATAAGCCTCCTGCAAGGCTGACATGCCGATCTGTGCGACATCGGCTGGCAGCACTTCACGCATCGTCTTGCCTATATAGGTGTCGGCAAAGGCAGGTTGCAAATCTGATCCGGGAGAGTGATACGCATGGTAGCGCCCCTCCAGATCAAGCTCAAACAACAGGTCAGGAATAGCTTTGATCGTAGCTTGCAGTTGATTTTGCGCGGCTTGTAACTGAACGTATGGACGTTCTATGGCTGCGACGAAGATCGCACGGTAAAGAAACAGATAGGAGGCCACCTTGTACAAATGTCCCATCAGATTGTAAATATCGCTTACCTCGGTGTAGAGCGTAAGCAGATATTCGCTCAACACCATCACGCAGACCGCGCCAAACAATCCCGCCACGTCGAATGACTGGGGTTGGCGCATGCGCATCCACAGAATAAATACCGTTGCCAGATTCAACGCGATCAGCCCGTACTCATAATAGATCTTGAAGCGGGTGAGCCCCTGTCCATCGACGAAAGTCTGTGGCAACAGATAGGCGTGAAACAACATCAGCCAGTGCAGACATCCAACTCCTGCAATCACGCCTGCGAGTAATACATAACGGGTTAAGGCAGAGCCCAGCGGTCGCCAGGGCAGGATGGCGACCGAAAACAGCGCAATCGCTGCCAAAGAACGCGCCGCCAGCCAGAAGCCTATCGCCTTCTCCGGGCTGCCCGGCGTGACAAAGTCAGGCATACCCGCGTAGGAAATCGTGTGCGTGAAATCCAGCATCCCCACCCCGAGGAATGCACAGGCAATCAGCAGCAAGTTGCCGGGCAATCTCTGGCGATAAGCGTGCCAGCCTACCGCGAATACCATCATCGCAATAATAATCGCGATGGTTTCGAGCAGGGTGTGCAGCGGCAAGTAACCCGCGATGCCACGCATTTCAGGCAGAGGTGGAAGCGCGCTTACCAGCAAGATAGCCAGCGTCAGCAGTGCCACCGTGATGCCCACACGGCGCATCGGTTGTTGATGGCTGGCGTGCAATCCGAACCACTGCCCTGCTTCCTTTTTAAACTGCGTCATGCTTTACGGCCTCTTGTTCCGACCTGAAGGTCGGGGTCTTAAACTGAGTCGGAATGAGGATAAAACTACCTAAGCGCCAGGAATGCCGCGTCGTCCGCGTTGCGACAGGTATTCGGTCATGATTTCAACGCAGCGAGCACCTCTTCCAGCATTTTCTTGGCATCGCCGAACAACATGCGGTTGTTCTCCTTGTAGAACAGCGGATTGTCCACACCCGCATAGCCGGTCGCCATGCTGCGCTTCATCATGATGGAGGTCTTGGCACGCCAGACTTCCAGCACCGGCATGCCGGCGATAGGGCTGCCCGGATCATCCTGAGCCGCCGGATTCACGATGTCGTTGGCGCCGATCACAATGGCCACATCGGTATCCGGAAAGTCCGCATTGAGTTCGTCCATCTCCATCACGATGTCGTAAGGCACACGGGCTTCGGCCAGCAACACGTTCATGTGACCGGGCATGCGGCCGGCCACCGGGTGGATGCCGAAACGCACGTTGATGCCTTTCTCGCGCAGCAACTTGGTGATTTCATAGACCGTATGCTGTGCCTGTGCCACAGCCATGCCGTAGCCCGGCACGATAATCACGCTCTTGGCGTCACGCAGCAGTTCTGCCGTCTCGATTGCACTGATAGACACCACTTCGCCCGCTGGCAGCGTTTCTCCATCCGCCTTACTGGCCGGTTTGCCAGCTCCGGAGCCGAACCCGCCCGCGATCACGCTGATGAAGTTGCGGTTCATCGCACGGCACATGATGTAAGACAGAATCGCACCTGATGAACCCACCAGGGCACCCACGACGATCAGCAGGTCGTTGTTCAACATGAAGCCGGTTGCCGCTGCCGCCCAACCGGAATAGCTGTTGAGCATGGACACCACCACCGGCATATCGGCACCGCCGATGGCCATCACCATGTGTATGCCGAACAGCAGCGCGATGACGGTCATGACACTCAGGGCTATCATGCCCGCGCTGACCGATTCAGCTTGCATGAATTGCCAGCCGAAGGCGATAACCACCAACAGACCCACCAGATTCATGAAGTGACGTCCCGGCAGCAACAGCGGCTTGCCGCCAATCTTGCCCGCCAGTTTACCGAAGGCAATCAGGGATCCGGCGAAGGTCACTGCACCGATTAAAATGCCGACATAGACTTCGATTTCATGGATCGCTTTTTCGGCGGGGGACAGATTCAATACCGCCATCGGATCGATGTAATTGGCGAAACCGACCAGCATCGCAGCCAGACCGACCAGACTGTGCATCAGCGCAACCAGTTCCGGCATCTGCGTCATTTGCACCTTGCGCGCGGCGTAGAGACCGATGCTGCCGCCCACCACCATTGCGCCTATGATCCATGGAAGGCCAGCCATCGTGACACTCGGGCCGAACACCGTGGCCAGCACGGCGATGGTCATGCCGATCATGCCGTAGAGATTACCGCGACGCGAAGACTCAGGATTGGACAGGCCGCCCAGGCTGAGAATGAAGAGAATAATCGCACCGATATAAGAAACGGTTACCAGGCTTGCAGACATAGTTTTTTACCTTATTTACGGAACATCGCCAGCATGCGCCGGGTAACAGCGAAACCGCCGAACATATTGACCGCAGTGAGTGCGATACCCGCCACCGCCAGAGCGCGTATCCATTCATCCGGGCGATCCATACCCGACAACATCGGCGGCGAAATCTGCACCAGTGCGCCTATGGCGATGATGCTGGAAATCGCGTTGGTGACGCTCATCAAGGGTGTGTGCAGCGCCGGGGTGACATTCCACACCACCATGTAGCCTACGAAACAGGCGAGTACGAACACAGTAAAATGGCCGAGAAACGCTGGAGGCGCGTAAGCGCCGATGAGCAAAAACAGCAAGGCAATAGCGCCGAACAGGACAGCCGTTTTTCCTGCCGAGGCAGGCTTACCACCGCCGCCATGACCCTTCGCGGCAGGTGCGGGTGCGGGGGAAACTGCCGGCTTGGCCGCCGGCAATTGCGGCGCAGGCGCAGGCCAGGTGATTTCGCCGTCCTTGATGACCGTCAGACCGCGAATCGCATCGTCTTCCATGTTGACGTTGATGATACCGTCCTTGGTTTTGCACAGCTCCTCGGTCAGACGGAACAGATTGTTGGCATACAAGGTGGAGGATTGCCTGGCCAGGCGACTGTTGAGATCGGTGTAGCCAACGATGGTCACGCCGTGCTTCACCACCACCTGACCCGGCTCGGTCAGCTCGCAATTGCCGCCGCGCTCTGCCGCCATGTCGACGATGTCACTGCCCGGGCGCATAGACTGCACCATCTCGGCGGTAATCAGCCTGGGCGCAGGGCGACCTGGAATCAGCGCAGTGGTAATGATGATGTCCACTTCGCGGGCCTGCCTGGCGTACATCTCGCGCTGGGCCTGCTGGAACCCCTCGGACATTACCTTGGCGTAGCCGCCGCCTCCACCGCCTTCTTCCTCGTACTCGACTTTCACGAATTCGCCGCCCAGCGATTTGACCTGGTCGGCCACTTCGGCACGGGTATCGTTGGCGCGCACGATGGCGCCCAGACCAGCAGCCGTGCCGATCGCAGCTAAACCTGCCACACCGGCACCGGCGATGAACACCTTGGCCGGAGGAACCTTGCCCGCAGCCGTGATCTGACCGTTGAAGAAGCGACCAAAGACATTGGCGGCCTCGATGACGGCGCGATAGCCGGCGACACCCGCCTGCGAAGTCAGCGCGTCCATTTTCTGGGCGCGGGAAAGCATGCGCGGCAATGCGTCAATCGCCAGCACGGTCGCCTTTTTGGCGGCGAGCTGTTGCATCAGTTCGGGATTCTGCGCAGGCCAGATGAAGCCGATCAAGGTGATACCTGCATGCATCAATTCGACCTCGGCACTCGTCGGGACTGTCACCTTGAACACGATGTCGGATTCAGCCCAAAGTTTGGCAGCGCCTTCGACAATTTCGGCACCTGCGGTGCGGTAAGCTTCGTCACTGAAATTCGCCGCGTCCCCCGCACCCGATTCGACCGCGACATTAAAACCCAGCTTGACGAGCTTCTCTACAATCTCCGGTACCGTCGCGACACGCTTCTCGCCAGCATGCGTTTCCGCAGGAATGCCTATCCGCATTGACCTCTCCTCTTGTGTAACCCTGATGGAGCGCCCGGCATTGCCGTGCGCATATAATTCAACTTTGGGATTATACCGATTCTCGCTGAACATAAAACCCCACTATAATTGCGCTCTCACTTTATCTTGCCGCGTTTTGCCATATGTCCTCATCCATCAGGGTATTACCCGATCTGCTGATTAACCAGATTGCCGCCGGCGAGGTAATCGAGCGCCCCGCCGCCGCCCTAAAGGAACTGCTGGAAAACAGTCTGGATGCGGGTGCAACCGACATCACCGTACAACTGGACAACGGCGGCATCAAGTTATTGCGCGTGCGCGACAATGGCCGCGGGATAGCCAAAGATCAGCTGGCACTGGCGCTGATGCGCCACGCCACCAGCAAGATTGCCTCGCTGGATGATTTACAGAATGTCACCAGCATGGGCTTTCGCGGCGAGGCGCTGGCCAGCATGGCCGCCGTTGCCCAACTCACCCTGAGCAGTCGCACCGCCGAAGCTGAACACGGCTGGAAAGTCGAGGCGCTGGACGGACGATTGAGCGAACCGCTACCCGCCAGCCAGCCGCAGGGCACGACCGTGGAAATGCGCGAACTGTATTTCAATACCCCGGCGCGGCGCAAATTCCTCAAGTCCGATGCCACCGAGTTCGCCCATTGCGAGGAAGCGTTCAAACGCATCGCGCTCTCGCGCCCCGATGTGGCGTTCGCTTTGCAGCACAATGGGCGGATGGTTTGGCAGTTGACATCTTCACCAAACAACCCTCACCCTCATTCCCTCTCCCGCCTGCGGGAGAGGGAAGCCGACTCCCCTCTCCCGCCTGCGGGAGAGGGGCTAGGGGGGAGGGATATTGGCAGAGATGCGGCTTTGAAACGAGTGTCTGCGTTACTGGGCGACGAATTCGGCAATGCGGCCGTCGCCGTTACCCGTCAAGCCGCCAACCTGACATTGCACGGACTGGCCGCCCTGCCCGCCTATTCGCGCAGCACTCGCGACGCCCAATATTTTTTCGTCAATGGCCGCTTCGTGCGCGACAAAGTTGCCAGCCATGCGCTGCGGCAGGCCTATCAGGACATATTGCATCATCAGCGCCATCCGGCCTTCGTGCTGTTCCTGGAATTGCCGCCGGAACAGGTCGATGTGAACGTACATCCCGCCAAGAGCGAGGTGCGCTTCCGCGAGAGCCAGGGCATACACCAGTTTATCTTCCACACCCTGCAACAGGCGCTGGCGACACCCGATCTTTCCGGTACTGACACCACCCGTACCACCGAAACAGTCGGCAAAACACCTTTTGTCATGCAGACACAGCAGAAAATCCCGCTGAATGCGGCACAGCTGAATGCAACTTATCAGGTGTGGGAAGCACAGACAGCGAGTGAAAAGTGGAAAGTGGCAAGTGGAGAAGCGGTAAGTAATGAATGGGAAATAATGAATGGAACAACCACTCACCACTCACCACTGACCACTGACCACTATCCAGACTCGCCTCCCCTGGGTTTCGCCCTCGCGCAGTTATCCGGCGTGTATATTCTCGCGCAGAATGCGCAGGGACTGATCGTGGTTGACATGCACGCGGCACACGAGCGCATCGTCTATGAAAAATTGAAGACTTCGATGGACGCTGAACAGATCGCCACGCAACCGTTGCTGATCCCGGTCTGTTTTCAGGCCGACACCCTAGATGTCGCCACGGTGGAGGCGGAACAGGGGGCGCTCAACAGACTGGGTTTCGAGATCGCGCCGCTCTCGCCCACTACGCTCGCGATACGCGCCATGCCGGTGCTGCTCAAACAGGCGGAAGCCGAAGCCGCCGCGCGCGAGGTATTGCACGAACTGCGTGAATATGGCGCAAGCCGCGTCCTGACCGAACGCCGCAACCAACTGCTGGCAAGTTTAGCCTGCCACGGCGCAGTACGCGCCAACCGGATTCTGAGCGTCACCGAGATGAACGCGCTGCTGCGCGAAATGGAACAGACCGAACGTGCCGACCAGTGCAACCACGGCCGCCCGACCTGGTTTGCCCTTACCCTGAACGAACTGGACAAGATGTTTATGAGGGGACAATAAAAAACAGTAACTAGTCGCTAGACGCTAGTAAAAAATCAAATCTGCGCAGCGGCCACACCAACTAACGGGCATGAAAAAGTGACCACCCCTGATAATAAAACCCGCCATGCCCGTTCCCTCACCCCCGTCCCCCCTCTCCCAAAGGGAGAGGAGTACGGTTCGTCGCTGCGCGAGTTTCACGTTAACGACTAGCGACTAACAACTAACGACCAACAACTAATGACTAACGTCTCGCCATCGATATTTCGCATCGCTTTCGCCAGTTTCATCGGCACTGCCATCGAATTTTACGACTTTTATATCTACGGACTGGCTGTGGCGATGGTAATCGGGCCGGTATTTTTCCCGAACAGCGATCCGGCCGTACAGGCCCTGAATGCCTTTTTGACCTTCGGCATCGCCTTTGTCGCCCGCCCCGTCGGCGCGCTGGTTTTCGGCCATTTTGGCGACAGGATAGGACGCAAGACCACGCTGGCCATTTCCCTGCTGGTGATGGGCACTTCCACCACGCTGATCGGCTTCCTGCCGGGCTATGAGCTGATAGGCTGGACCGCCCCTGCACTACTCTGCCTGCTGCGCTTCGGGCAAGGCATCGGGCTGGGTGGCGAATGGGGTGGAGCTGCCTTGCTGGCGGCAGAATATGCGCCCAAAGGCCGTCGCGGCTGGTTTGGCATGTTCCCGCAACTGGGGCCGCCGGTGGGTTTCCTGTTGGCGGTCGGCAGTTTCCTGTTGCTGTCGCAGTTGCTCGATGACGCGCAATTCCGCGACTGGGGCTGGCGCATTCCGTTTCTGGCCAGCGCGATACTGGTCGTTATCGGTCTCTACGTTCGCTTGAAACTGACTGAAACGCCGGTATTTGCAAAGGCGCAACTGGCGCACCAGCAAGTAAAGCTGCCGGTAATCGAACTGTTCGCCAATCACGCGCAGCCCTTGCTGCTGGGCGCACTGGTGATGGTGGTATGTTATGCGCTGTTTTACATTTCCACGGTGTTTTGCCTGAGCTACGGCACCACCACACTCGGCATCCCGCGCCCGCAATTTCTGTCCATGCTGTGCGTCGCCGTGCTGTTCATGGCCGCCGCCACGCCGCTCTCGGCCTGGGCAGGCGACCATTATGGCCGCCGTCCTGTCATCATCGTGGCGGGTTGCGCCGCCCTGCTGTCCGGCTTTCTGCTGGAACCAGCGCTTGCCAGCGGCTCTATTTTTCAGATCACCGCATTTCTGAGTCTCGAACTATTTCTGATGGGGGCGACCTTCGCACCGATGGGCGCCCTGCTGCCTGAACTGTTCCCCACCCGCGTGCGTTATACCGGAGCGGGAACCGCCTACAATCTGGGCGGCATACTGGGTGCATCACTCGCACCCTACATCGCACAACAACTGGTGCTGCACGGCGGGCTCTCCTGGGTGGGAGGCTATATTTCCGTCGCCGCCGCAATCAGCGTGCTGGCCGCCCTCGCCCTGAAAGAGACCCGCGACAGGGAACTGACATGAGCAGAAATACAACAGATGTGGGTACGAATTTATTCGTACCCATTCATCCCTCCTCGCCTGATTGTGCGAATAAGTTCGCACCCACATCCAACTCGGATTTGCCCCCCGCTATTTTTCTGATGGGCCCGACCGCCAGCGGCAAGACCGGCGTGGCGGTTGAGCTGGCACAGACGCTCCCCGTGGAAATTATCAGCGTGGATTCGGCGCTGGTCTATCGCGACATGAATATCGGCACGGCCAAACCGGATACCGAAACGCAGACTGCC
>JAUSLX010000144.1 GCA_030645775.1 Gallionella sp.
GGGGTGAATTGTCCAGCGAGATTCGCCACGAATATGTCGATGGTGAAGTCTATGCCATGGCGGGCGCGGGTGAGGCACACAATCTGATTGCGCTGAATATCGCTTCGAAGTTGCGTGAATTTGTGCGCGGCGGCCCGTGCCGTGTGTTCATTTCCGATATGAAGCTGCATGTAAAAACATGGAAAGCCTATTACTACCCCGATGTGATGGTGACGTGTGATCCCGCTGATAGTCAGAGTCACTTCAAGGAGTTGCCCAGCCTGATAGTGGAAGTGCTCTCGCCCAGTACCGAAAGCACCGATCGCCGGGAGAAGATGTTGGCCTATCGCACCTTAGCCAGTTTGCGTGAATATGTGCTGGTTGCTGCGGATAAACGGCAAGTTGAAATTTATCGCAGAGACGAACAGGACGAATGGCAACTCGCGGTCATCAACGATCATGGTAAGAAAGCAGTCCTAAATAATGAAATTCACCATGATCGTTTCCCTCAACTCAATCCTCTCCCGCAGGCGGGCGAGGAGGCAAAAGAATCGCTATGCGAGTTTTATGTTAATGATGGCGAATGCTTGTCGTTAGCAAGCGTAGCGTGTCGCCTGACGTTGGATGAAATTTATGAAGATGTGCGGCTGGACGCTTCGCCTGCAAAGTAATCTGCGTGAGCAGGCGCAGGGTGCATGCAACACGCTATATCACCTTGGTTTAATTGATTTTTTTAAAAGTGCAACATGACTTACACTGAATATATCGATCTTCCTCCTTTAATGTCTGCGCGTGGTACGGTAGTTTTACCCGGCTCGAAGAGTATTTCCAATCGCGTATTGTTGCTGGCGGCGCTGGCTGATGGCGTGACTGACGTGCGCGATCTGCTGCGCTCGGATGATACCGACCGGATGCTGGAGGGCTTGCAGACTTTGGGCATAAGGATCGAATCTCTGGGCGGCAACGACTATAAAGTCGCAGGCTGCGGCGGGAATTTTCCGGTAAAAGATGCGGAACTGTTTCTGGGCAATGCAGGCACGGCGTTCCGTCCGCTGACCGCAGCGCTGGCTTTATCTGGCGGGAATTACACCTTGTCCGGTGTGGCGCGCATGCATGAACGACCGATCGGCGATCTGGTGGAGGCGCTGCGCGCGTTGGGTGCAAATATCGACTATCTGGGTGTTGATGGTTTTCCACCGTTGCATATTAAACCCGCGATGTTATCCGGCGCGGCACTTGTCAGCGTGCGCGGCGATGTTTCAAGCCAATTCCTCACCGCATTGTTGATGGCGCTGCCCTTGTTGCGACGTGCCGTGACTGTTGAAGTGATTGGTGAGTTGATTTCAAAACCTTATATCGAAATCACGCTGGCAATGATGGCGCGCTTCGGCGTTGCCGTACAACGTGATGGCTGGTGCAGTTTTACGGTGGCGACGGGCAGTCGCTATGCGTCGCCCGGTGTGATCTACGTGGAAGGCGATGCCTCATCCGCTTCCTATTTTTTGGCGGCGGGCGCGCTCGGCGGCGGGCCGGTGCGCGTGGAAGGGGTGGGCAAGACGAGCGTGCAGGGCGATGTACGTTTTGCCGAGGCGCTTGAAAAGATGGGCGCAGTTGTCTCGATGGGCGATAACTGGATAGAGGCTTGTGCACCTGTCGATGGCAGGCTCAAAACCATCGATCTGGACTGCAACCATATTCCCGATGCGGCGATGACGCTGGCGGTGGCTGCGTTGTACGCTGAGGGTACGACGGTTTTGCGCAATATTGCCAGCTGGCGCGTCAAGGAAACTGATCGTATCGCGGCGATGGCGACCGAATTGCGCAAGGTGGGCGCGACGGTGGAAGAGGGCGCGGACTACATTAAAGTAACAGGTATAGGGTTCAGGGTTCAAGGTTCAAGTAAAAACGGCGACCCCGGTCTGGCTTCTACCCTTCCCCCTTCCCCCTTCTCCCTTCCCGGTTCTATCGACACTTACGACGACCATCGCATGGCGATGTGTTTTTCATTGGCGGCATTTGGCGCGGGGATACGCATCAACGATCCGAAGTGTGTCGGTAAAACGTTTCCTGACTATTTTGCCGCATTTGCCAGTGTGACGCAGGCCGTGCCGGTGATTGCGATTGACGGGCCTTCCGCCTCCGGCAAGGGCACGGTGGCGCAGCGTGTGGCTATGCAGTTGGGTTTCCATTATCTCGATAGTGGTGCGTTGTATCGACTGCTGGCGATGGCGGCAGAGCGTGATGGTGTGGGGCTGGATGATGAAGCTGCATTGGCAGAGTTGGCAGCACGTATCGATATCCGTTTTGAAGGCGAACAAATCTGGTTGGATGGTGTGTTGGCGGGCGATGCGTTGCGGGGTGAACAGTGTGCCGCCGCCGCATCCCGAGTGGCAGCTTTGCCTTTGGTGCGCCTTGCTTTGCTGAATAAACAGCGCGCGTTCCGTCGCGCGCCGGGTCTGGTAACCGATGGGCGCGATATGGCATCGGTGATATTTCCTGATGCATTGCACAAAGTATTTTTGACCGCCAGTGCCGAGGCGCGTGCGGAACGTCGCTATAAGCAGTTGAAAGAAAAAGGGATGGATGCTAGTATGCCCGACCTTTTGCAGGATATAAGGACGCGCGACGAGCGGGATACCAATCGCAGCGCCGCTCCCTTGCAACAGTCGCCGTATGCCAGTCTGCTGGATACCACGGCTCTGAACATCGAGCAGGCGGTTGAATCTGTACTGACGGGCTATCGGACGAAATGCTTGGCCCCATAAGACTCCCCGTTTTGTGGGTTTTTAACTAACCTCTGTGTAAACAGAAAATCTTTAGGTGTATTCGATGAACGCAACTGCTGACGCTGTACTAAATCCCGATAGTTTCGCCGCAATGTTTGAAGAAAGTTTGACGCGCAAAGAAATGCGCGCCGGCGAACTGATTACCGCACAAGTTGTGCGTATTGACCACAACGTTGTGGTTGTAAACGCTGGCCTCAAGTCCGAGAGCTGGATTCCTGTTGAGGAATTCCTGAATGACAAGGGCGAGATGGAAGTGGCTGCCGGCGACTTCGTCACCGTTGCAATCGAATCGCTTGAGAATGGCTATGGTGAAACCAAGCTGTCTCGCGAAAAAGCCAAGCGTCTGGCTG
>JAUSLX010000028.1 GCA_030645775.1 Gallionella sp.
TTTAATCAGGTCTGGCAGCAACCGCAAGTGAGTAAATACACGGCTTGATAAGTATCACCTGCTTTACCTGGCGCGCCGGAATTGGCATCAAAATTCACAGTCAGCACAGTTTCATCGCTCGCGTCAAAACCGGAACAGGCATAAAGTCATCTACCGTTCATCGCTCAACCCGTACCGCTGAAGGAAAAATATTTTCCGGCTATCGGCTGACGGCCTATTTCATCGGACATCACTTCATATGAGCCCGTAAATCAGTCTATAGTCAAACCCACTCGAACAGGAACGATAATGGGAAACAAACAGACACAAGCGGGTTTCACGTTGATGGAATTGATGGTGGTCGTCGCTATTGCAGCCATATTGGCGACGATCGCCGCGCCCTCCTTCACCGGCCTCCTCAACGATACCAAGCAGTCTTCGCTTGCAAGCCAGCTCGTCAGCGACTTAAATCGCGCCCGCAGCGAAGCCATCAAACGCAATGCGCGTGTCGTGTTCTGCGTGCGCAATTCGACAGGCACCGATTGTGGCACCGGAACCAACTGGCAAAACGGCTGGCTGATTTGCTACGGCAGCAGCGCGTGCGACACCACCCTTCCCGCTGACGGCTCAGCAGCTAATCCGCTCAGCATGCGTCAGGTTCTCGATCCCAGACTGACCCTCACCGGCAGCACACATTTGATACGCTTCAACCCCAACGGCACCCAGGGTAGCGCAGGTAGCGCAACCTTGACGCTGAACGGAACATGGTCTGCCGCAACCACCAAAACAATAACTGTCGCTGCAACAGGCTATATCTCACAGCATTAACGTAAAACTCGCGCAGCGATTCGTTTGCCCTTTCCCTCGCTTGCGTGGCGGGAGAGCATAGCGAGGAGGCTCGGGCACAACGAGTTTCATTATTTAGAGTGGCAACTTGCCATGCCCGTTAGGAGCGCACCATGCACAACATATCAAACAAATTTCAACGCGGCTTCTCGATGATTGAAGTATTGGTGACTCTGGTCATTGTCGCCATCGCGCTGTTTGGAGCGGCAGGCATGCAGCTCTATGCCATGCGCATCAATCAGGGCGGACAATTTCGCACCCAGGCCGTTTTTCTGGCATCGGATATCGTCGAGCGCATGGAGGCGAACAAACAGGAAGCGATCAATGGCAGTTACGTGCTGGGCAACACAACCGATGCCGGCACTTTGAGCACGGCATGTTCAGCCGCCGCATGCAATGCGGCCAGCCTGGCCGCTTATGACCTGAACCAATGGGGCAACGCGATTCAGGCGCTATTACCGCAAGCAAGTTGGCAGATCACCCGAACCCTTGCCGGAAACCCGAGCACCTACCGTATCATCATCAGCTGGACTGAACGCAGCACTGATAAAGTCAGCCACGGCGAGACGCTTTCCTACACGGCAACCCGAACCATAGGCAACTGATGCCATGAATACCTGTAAACTCACTACACACTCATCGTCCCATGCGGCAGCAGGCTTCAGCCTGGTTGAAATGATGATTTCCATAACCCTGGGAATGCTAATCATCGCCGCCCTGGTCGGTGTGCTGATCAGCAACTCACGCAATGCCAAGAGCAATGATCGCAGCACGGAAGTGCAAAGCAACGGACGCTATGCCCTGGATCACCTGCAGCGCGAGCTCAGGCATGCCGGTTATCGCGGCTATACCTGGTCAGAGCCGAGCACGCCCATCACTGCGATCACCCCCATTAGCAATGAATGCCTGGGTGCAAGCGCGGCTGCCGGCAGTTTTGTCACCAATCTTCGCCAGGGAATATGGGGGGCAAACGACAGTAATCCTTATTCCGGCAGTTGCCTAAATGCCGGTTATATACGCGGCGATGTGCTGGTCATCCGCCATGTAGCCAATTCACCGCTGACCACCAGCACCACCAATGGCACCTTTTATTTCCGCTCCAGCTATGCCGTGGGCGAAATATTCAAGGGAAACGGCGCAGCGCCGCTGGCCGGCGCGCCGACACTCACCGGCGCACCGACGCCGCAAGCCGATTTCCAGCTACAGGAATATGTCTATTACATCGGCAGTGACGACAACGATGCCACCATTCCGGCTCTGCGCAGACGCGCCTTAGTCGGCAGCGGCATGGCAGACGAAATGGTGGCGAGCGGCATCGAACAGATACAGGTGCAATATGGACGGCTTGATACCGCCTTAAACACCCGCTATTTCAATGCGAATGGCATTAGCGGAAGCTCCACAGACACGCTTTTTACGGCGACCAGCTATGCATGGGACGAAGTCAATTCGGCGCGCATCTGGCTGCTGGCGCGCAGCGCCAAAATCGAGAATGGTTACAGCGACACCCGTTCGTATGCCATGGGTGACATCAGCTACGGCCCGATGAACGACAGCTTTCGCCGCCAGCTGTTCACAGCAGTCATACAATTGCGCAATTAAGGGCAAATGCCATGCGAAATATTCAGACACTGACTTCGCGCCGCCACCAATCCGGCGCCACCCTGGTTATCGGCATGATCATACTGATACTGCTGATGCTGATCGGTTTGACCAGCATGAAAACCTCGGACATCCAGTTTCAACTGGCGGGCAATCTGCAATTCGAGAATGCCGCGATGAATAACGCCGAAACCACCCTCCACATGGCTGAAACCTGGTTGAAAACGGGAGCAAATTACCGAAATGCCGGGCTGGACTCCGATGCGTGCAATAGCCGCAGCGTTAATCACCTGTATCCCCTGAACAGATCAGTAACACCTCCCACGCCGTGTTTGCCCGGTTATGGCACACCCGACAACGACCCGCTGACCATGACCTGGACAGACGCCAATTCTCTCGCGCTGTTGGATGGTGGCGGCGCGGCCAACCCCAACCAACGCTACCTTATCGAGCTCATGTCCATCAACAACCGTCTGCTCGGCTCGGGCCAGGCAGTAGGCGGGCGCGCCAACTCGGGTTGCAATCAGGTAAACACCTACCGGATCACCGCGCGCGGCACCAGCGCACGCGGCGCCACTAAATTTGTCCAGTCTTTCTACAGCGTATTAAGCTGCTAACCACGGAGATTCATCATGTCCACACTTGTTCAGCGGCTGCAAAAACCCCAGATTTTCGGCCTGCTTGCCCTGCTTGGCATTACCCTTGCCGTCATCAAGCTGTCTCTGGCCATCACCGCGTTTACCCCCGCGAATCAACCCATAGGCTATGTTTCCCAAGATGAGGTGACCAATTACGTGCTAACCAGCGGTAACGAAACCCTGTTCCGTACCGAATACAGGCGTGACCGCTGGGGCGGGAACTTATATGCCTATCCGCTGGACGCGGCCGGCAACGTACACACTGCAGATGCAGAGCGTTGGGGCGGCGGGGCGGCGGGGCACATAGACGCGCAAAACTGGGACACAGGACGCTTTATCGCCACGCTGAATACAGCGGGAACCGCCGTAGCCTTTCGAGCAGCCAGCCTGTCCGGCCCGGAAACAACCGCAGGAACTCAACAGGCGACATTAAAAGCCACCATCAATGCCACCGCCTATACCAGCACGCAAATTGTCAACTTCCTGCGCGGTGATCGCAGCAATGAAGGCGTTGGCACGCTGCGTCAACGCAGTTCGGCACTGGGTGACATTGTTCATTCCCGCCCTTACTACCTCTCGGATGCCACCTATCCCACGGTGTTTGTCGGTGCCAATGACGGCATGCTGCATGCCATCAACGCGACCGATGGCACGGAGCGCTGGGCCTATGTGCCGTCCATGCTGATAGGAAAACTCAAGACGCTGGCCTATAGCCCCACCGATGCGTCCCTGACCTATGCTCACGACTATTTTGTGGACGGCCAGATCAACATCGCCAATATCACCACCTCCGGCAGCAAACGCATACTGGTCGGCGGGCTAGGCGCCGGCGGCAAGGGCCTGTTTGCCCTGAATATAACCGGCAGCACAGGACTCGGTGCCGCCAGCGAAACCGATGTTGCCGGCAAAATACTCTGGGAAATCACCCCGAGCAAATTGAATTACGGGGGCGCCAGCACCGCAACCACCGCCTACAGCAAGCTGGGCTATACCTATGGCACACCCTCGATAGCCAGGATAAACATAAGCGGAACGCCAGCGGATGTGGTCATCATAGGCAATGGCTATGACGAGGCTGCCACGGGTGAATCCTATCTGTTTATCATCAATGCGGCGACGGGTGCGCTGATCAGGGCAGTACCGGCTGGCACGGCGGGTGCGGCCAATCCCAACGGTCTGTCAAATCCGGTTGCGATCGATGCAGATGGCAATGGTTATATTGACCGCGTCTACGCCGGCGACCTGAATGGCACGATGTGGAAATTCGATCTTTCCAGTTCGACCGCTGCCTCGTGGAGCGCCAGTGCGCTGCTGGTGACCAGCCCTGCTCAACCGATCACCACCACGCCCGGCGTCGCCTTGCATCCCAATGGCGGCTACATGGTCAGCTTCGGTACCGGCAAGGTGTTCACCGGCGTGCAGGGCACGTACAACCCGGCTACCTCAGCCTGGACCACCGCCCCCACCGGCGACCTGGCCGACACCTCCGTCCATTATGTGTACGGCGTCTGGGATGGCGCGCCCATTGCCAATACGACCGCATTGACTCAGACCCTCAGCGAACGCTCCTACACCGCCAACGGCGTTACCACCCGCGTGCGCCGCAGCACGGCCAATCAACCCAATTGGGCCAGCGGCGGCACCCAATACTGGAAGGTGGCCTTGCCGGCAGGAGAGCGTGTGATAGGCGAAGGATCCTTCACCGAAAACGGGCGTTTTTATTTCATCGCCTACAATCCGACCGTGACGCCGTATCGTGTCCCGGGCACCACAACCGATATCTTTGGCGAGAACTGGTTAATGGAACTCAATTACCTGACTGGCGGTAGCAGCACCTCGCCTTTTCTCGACCTGGACAGCAATTTACTGTTGAACGATGCTGACCGCATTGCCTATACTTCTGCCGACACCCTGCCGGTAGACAAGGCTATCGGTGACCCTATTCTGACCCCGAATGAAAATGGCATCCCAGTGGGCAAGTGGTTGTCTAACGGCGTGCAATCGCAACCCATCCTGGTTCAATTGCAGACACTGAATACCACCCTGTTCAATCAAAATCCGGATGTGATCTTTCCGGCCAGCACGGCCGTTTCGCGCGGCGTGGCGGGCGGTCACTTTGACGTGGATAACTTTTACGGCACCAATAACAATTGCAGCAATATAGACGGGGGCAGCGGCGGCGCCAAGGCCAGCGGCTCGATTACTTTCACTTATGGCGGCAGGGAAAACCCCAGCAACCTGACTATAAGCATAGCCGGCATTGAAATCGTCAATGGTAACCCCAGTCGGGGCTATGCCAGCGACATGGCCATATGGGTCAGAGACCAAATAAATAACAATTCCAATAGCTATACGGCCTCACGCAACAACGGCGTGGTCACCATTACCGCCGTTAATCAGGGCGCGTCCTACAACGGCACAATCACCATGTCATACACCGACGCCACGCTGAGCAATACGCTTAGCCATCTGTCAGGCGGGCTCAATCCCACCACCCCACCCTCCTCGACTTCAAATACGTTCTGCGATTTTGTGCTGCACCATCACGAATATGACGATGAGTACGACAAAACCGGGGTGAATATGCTCAACGCAAGCGATGCGAATTACAACCTGTCCAAGGCGATTACCAGCACCTCGACCAACTTTAAGGTGCTGATGATGAATCAGTATCTGAACCCGGCGGTGAGTCTGCACATAGGCAACAACACCTACAATCCGGCCAGTTCCGTCGGCTATGTGTCGATCAAGAATTATCAGGCAACTTCCGGCTTCGATATCACCAGCGTGCCGACCTACAACCGGACCACCATTGGCAGTCTGGCCGTCAACATGCCGGTGGATGCCTTTTCAATCCGTGACTGGTGGGGAAGCGGCGACGCGCGTGCCGGACTGCATTCTGTTTCTCCCGGATGCACCTGGGATGGCAGCGGAGTGGGCGCCGACATGTACCAGCCGGTTACGCCGCCCGTAAACGGGGTAGACGGGCCGGGGACGGCCGGCATCACAACGGGCGCACGGCACAACGGCGCATTAACCGTGCAAATCATCAAGGACACCACGCCCGCCGGTGCGGTCGAAGAGAATGTCGCCGGACGCCCGGAATACGGTTACCGGGTCAAACATGCGAATTTTTACCAGTATGTACTGGTGGAATACATATTCTATTGGCACCATCCGCGCAATATGTGCTACAGCACCTCGGGCACAGCATGGAAGAAAACCAACAACAACGGCGACGCATGGAACACGGTTGCCTTGATGACAGGCAACGGCTGGACCAAAGCACCGCCTGAGGACAATGCGGTCTCAACGGCCAACAAGAATCCTGCGGCGGGATCGACAGACCCGAAACTCGGCGTGCTGGGCAGCACCGGAACCGTCGTCTCGACGACAACTACGGTGACAGGCAATATCACCACCACGATCATCAACTATACCGATGGTACGCGGCAAACCACCACGCAAACATCCAACAGCAACGGAACCGTAACCATCACCACCACCCTGCAGGCAGCTGACGGCACAGTCACCAGCACGACAACCAGCATCGTTGCCGACGCGGCGGGTTCGGTTAAGACCGGCGGTGACGAACGCGGCTCACAAGCCCGAACCGGACGCGTCTCATGGCACGAGTTGATCAGAGACTAGCCATGACTACTTACTACTTACCACTTACCCCCCATCAGGGAGCAAATAATGAATTTTCGTATTAGCAAGGGTTTTAGCCTGATTGAGTTGCTGGTCGTCATAGCCATTGTGGGCATACTCGCCGCTATTGCCATACCCAGCTATAGCCAGCATCTCATACGCAGTGCGCGCGTCGCGGCACAAACCGAGCTGGTCAATCTGGCCAGTATGCAGGAAAAAATATTTCTTAATGCCAATACCTACACCACCAGTCTTACGACGGCATACGACGGCACCAGCAGCGGGGGACTTGGCATTGCCTCGGGGCAAACCCGCGACGGTAGGTACTCCCTGAACCTGAATGCCACCAGCCAGACTTACACGCTGACCGCAACGCCCGTCTCCACCAGTTCGCAAGCGGGTGACGGCAATATTTCCATCAGCGAAAACGGTCAACGGCTCTGGAATGGGGCTGCCTGGTAAGGTGCAATGAATTGATTTAACCCGACGTTTTTGCTCACTTCATTCAACACGTCTTGTCGGGATAAATCCCGACCTACGAAAAACACAAATCTTTCACGTTTTGCGCATCATTAAACCTGTAAGTGACTAAAAAATCGGGCTGCTGGTAGAATGAAAACAGGATATTAATCAAACCCCTGATCGCATGGGGGCTGTCGTGCGTGGCAGCACCCGCGCCCTTCGTACATCTGGTAAGGAAACCATGACTCGAAAATTTTTACTTACCCTGATATTGCTGCTTTCAGGACTGAGTGGCATATCGTATGAAATACTCTACGGTCGGATTCTGGGCGGGATTCTGGGCGACCAGTTTGCGGTATCGTCCGCCGTACTGATAACATTTTTGCTGGGTATCGGGCTGGGTGCGCGTCATGCGCACCGTTTGTGGAGCAGACTCTGGCTGATAGAGGCGATGATAGGCATCTATGGCATAGCTTTTGTGCTGTCCAGAGATGCAATAGAACATCTGCTCTACAACGGCATGGGGTTTTTACCCGGTCTGGCCGGGCCTGTCCTGCTGGGTACGCTGTTGCTGTTATTCCCGGCCTTGATGTTAGGCTGCAGCGTACCGCTGTTCGCAGGTTACATCGGCCGCATGAACGACGGGCCGGTATTTGCACGGGTTTACTCCATCTATAATCTGGGTGCGGCCGCGACGGCCCTGCTGATCGAATTCTGGCTGATACGCCAGTTCGGCATCACCGGGACAGTGATCGTCTTCGGGTTGGTCAACTTGCTGGCAGCCGGCCTGCTGTTCGTCGCAGGCAAGCCGGTTGCGGCGATGCCGCCCCCGCAAGAGTCAGCCGGTACGCTGCCACGCAACTATATTATCTCGTTGGTGCTTGTCAGCATTGCTTCGGCGGTATTCCAGTTATTCATGGTGAAGATGTCGGAGCTGATGTTCGGCCCTTTCCGCGAATCCTTTGCTCTGGTATTGGCCATCATTCTGTTCGGCATTGCCTTCGGCGCATTTTTGGTGAAACGCTTTAACATAGGCTACGCCAGACTGCTGCTGGTCAATGTCATCGGGCTGTTGTTGTTTCTCGCGCTGTATCGCGATCTGTTGTTTATCTATGCCGATCTCTATGAAAAAGCGGTAGAGCACGGCCGTGCGATTCTGTTTCTGAAGGGCGGAGTACTGGTGCTGTTGATGGGCCTCCCGGCCGTCACCTTCGGCGCTACCATCCCGGCGCTGCTCAACACGCGTAACGAGGTCGCAAAAGAATCCGGCACGCTGTTGTATATCAGCTCGCTGGCCAATGTAGCCGGATTTTTGTTGATGGCACTGGTGTTGCACCAGTATCTGGATTACGGCGTGCAACTGCTGGTGATCTCGGCGCTGGTGACGGCGGCACTGCTAATTTATCAGTGGGAGCAGATTTTCCAATGGCGGTTGCCGCTTGCCGCTGCCGCCGTCTTGCTGAGTACGGCGGTACTGCATCATTTTA
>JAUSLX010000035.1 GCA_030645775.1 Gallionella sp.
GCTAATGAGCAGACCGAAAATAAATAACGGTACGCGCCAAAATCAAGCCCGGCAACAGCAGATGATGCCAGGCGACGATGTGGAAATGCTGTTGCTGCCCGTGTTTCTGGAAGAGGCCGATGAATTGCGCCCGACGATAAGCGATTCCTTGCGCGCTTTGCGCGCAGAACCCAAGGACGAATCGCAACGGCAATTAATAAATCGTCTGCTGCATACGTTCAAGGGGAGTGCGCGCATGACAGGCGCAATGCGTATAGGCGACATTATTCACACTATGGAAGATCGTTTGCTCGTACCTGAACCCTCATCTGGAATTTGGGGTGCGTTAGAGAACGATATTGAGCAGATAGACGCCCTGCTGGAAGAATTGCGTAAAACGCAACTTGCTGCCGAGACCGACCCTGTTGAGGACAGCAGCCAGCCTGAAAAAAATGCCGCTGCTGAACGCAGCCCCTTTGTACGCATGAGCGAACGGCTGTACCGCACGCTGCGACAAACGGCCAAGGAGCTTAACAAGCGTGTCAATCTTGAACTGGTCGTGAACGACGTTGAGCTGGAAGGCTATGTGCTGGAAAAAATGGCTGCCCCGCTCGAGCACCTGTTGCGCAATGCCATCGCACATGGCGTGGAAAAAGAGCAACAACGCATTGATAGCGATAAAGAGCTGATCGGCGAAGTTCAGCTGCACCTGCGTCAGAAAAACAATGAAGTGATAATTGAATTCAGCGATGACGGAGGCGGCCTGGATCTGGCGGCTTTGCGCGCACAGGCAATCAGGAAAGGTTTGCTGGACGAGGCAGACATCTCGGATGATCAGCTGAAGCAACTGATTTTCATCCCCGGCATTTCGACCGCCACGGAAGTGACCGGCGTGTCTGGTCGCGGTATCGGCATGGATGTGGTGCGCAACGAGATCACGGCTCTGGGTGGGCGAATCGAGGTTAATTCGAAGCCGGGCCAGGGTACGCAATTCACAATACATCTCCCGGCTCACACTCTGGTTAGTCATGAGACGCGGGACCCTGTGAATTTAAGCAGCGTCGAATTGTGAAGCACACCTTAGCCAGCTACAATGCCGCCATGTCTAAATTCGATCTTACCCATCACTTCCTGATTGCCATGCCCGCCATGCAAGAGGGCTTCTTTGCCGGCACGCTGACCTACATTTGCGAACATGATGAAAACGGTGCGTTAGGGCTGGTAGTAAACCGCCCGATCAGCCTGACACTGTCTGAAATGTTCAGCCAGATCAATATACCGCTGCATCAACCCAGGCTGGAAAGAATGCCAGTGCATCTGGGCGGTCCTGTGCAAGTCGAGCGCGGCTTTGTACTGCACGACACCCGTCAGGACTGGCAATCTACGCTGCGCATCAATGACAAACTGGCGTTGACCACCTCAAAAGACATACTCGAAGCCATGGGCGAAGGAACGGGGCCGGACAATTTTCTGGTCACGCTGGGCTATTCGGGCTGGGATCAAGGCCAGCTGGAGCATGAAATCAACGAAAACACCTGGCTGACCGTGCCCGCCAACGAACACATCCTGTTCAAACTGCCTGCCGAAGAGCGGTTGGCCGCAGCGATGGCTTTGCTGGGCGTTGAATACTCAATGCTGGTCGAAGATGTCGGACATGCCTGATCAAGCAGGATGCAGAAGTGAGGCTGCTCCTCAGTCCTTAGTCCTCAGTCCTGTAATTGGCACCCTGCTGGCTTTCGATTTCGGCACTCAGCGCATCGGTGTGGCTGTAGGCAATACTTTTTCCGCCAACGCACAACCTTTGACCACCATCACCGAAGAGAAAAACGAAATCCGTTTTGCGGCGATCTCAGCGCTGGTCAGGGAATGGCAACCGTGCGCGCTGCTGGTGGGCCTGCCTGCCAACGATGACGGAACCCCGCACGAATTGACGGCACTGTGCCGTCGCTTTGCAAACCGTCTGCACGGACGGTTTGCGCTGACTACGCTGTTGGTGGATGAGCGCTATACTTCGCTGGCCGCCAGCGAACAGTTGAACAAGCAAGGCATAAGGGGCAGGCAGCAGCAGAGCCTGATAGACCAGTACGCCGCGCAGCAAATCATGCAGGCCTGGTTTGATGAACCGACAGCCTGTGTCACCGTAGGGGCCGACAGGAAGAAAAATGAATAATCCGCAACTGAATAAACACGGCGAACTCCAGCATCTGCTGAGCACCGAAGGCCTGCCGGTACACATCATGCGCGACATTCTCGACCGCGCGGCAACTTTTCTGGATGAGGCCGACGGGCGCGAGTTCAAAAAGGTCCCATTGCTGCATGGCAAATCGGTGTTCAACGTATTTTTCGAGAACAGCACCCGCACCCGCACCACCTTTGAGATCGCCGCAAAGAAACTGTCCGCCGACGCGGTCAATCTGAATATCGGTTCCTCTTCCACCAGCAAGGGCGAGACGCTGCTCGATACCGTGGACAATCTGTGCGCGATGCATGCCGACATGTTCGTGGTACGCCATTCGTCCAGCGGCGCGGCGCATCTGATCGCGCGCCATGTCGCACCGGACATTCACGTAATCAATGCCGGCGACGGGCGTCATGCCCACCCCACGCAAGCCTTGCTGGATATGTACACCATCCGCCATTACAAGAAGGAATTCCATAATCTGCGTGTCGCCATCGTCGGCGACATCCTGCACTCGCGCGTGGCCCGTTCGCAGATTCATGCGCTGACCACGCTGGGAGTGCCGGAAGTGCGCGTGATTGCGCCCAAGACGCTGTTGCCCAGTCACGTCGAAAAACTTGGCGTACAGGTTTATCACGACATGACGCAAGGGCTCAGGGACGTGGATGTGGTGATGACCTTGCGCCTGCAGAACGAACGCATGCAGGGCGCGCTGCTGCCTTCTGCACAGGAATTTTTCAAATACTACGGCCTGACGCAGGAGCGTCTGGCGCTGGCCAAACCGGATGCCATCGTGATGCACCCCGGCCCGATGAATCGCGGCGTGGAAATCGATTCTTCCGTGGCGGACGGCCCGCAGGCTGTCATCCTGCCGCAAGTCACCTTCGGCGTCGCGGTACGCATGGCCGTGATGAGCACGCTTGCAGGGAACACAAAATGAATATCCATATCAAAAATGGTCGCTTGATCGACCCCAAGAACAGAGTAGACACGCAACAGGACGTGTATATCGTCGAGCGGCGCATCGTCGCCATCGGTAAGGCACCGCAGGATTTCATCGCCGAACAGGTGATAGAGGCCGAGGGGTTGATCGTGATGCCGGGGCTGGTGGATGTGGCGGCGCGTCTGCGCGAACCTGGTTACGAATACCGGGCAACACTGGAATCGGAAATGAACGCAGCCGTCGCGGGCGGCGTGACCTCGCTGGCCTGCCCGCCCGACACCGACCCGCCGCTGGATGAGCCGGGACTGGTGGAAATGTTGAAGCGCCGCGCGCGCGCGCTGAATCAGGCGCGCGTATTTCCAATCGGCGCGCTGACTTACGGCCTGAAAGGGTTGGAACTGACAGAGATGATCGAGTTGACCGAGGCCGGCTGCAAGGCCTTCAGTCAGGCTGACGCGCCGCTCACCGATACCCGCGTGCTGATGCGCGCGATGCAATATGCCGCGACTTTCGGTTATCGGGTGTGGCTGCGCCCTCAGGACAGTTTCCTCGCCAAGAACGGTGTGGCGCATGACGGCGAAGTGGCTTCCCGTCTGGGCTTGCCGCCGATTCCGGTGGTGGCTGAAACCATCGCGCTGACCACCGCCTTGCAATTGGCGCGCGAGACCGGGGTGTCACTGCACATCTGCCGGATTTCCAGTGCGGCGGGTGTGGAGTTGCTGCGCGCCGCCAAGCGTGAAGGCTTGACGGTCACCTGCGATGTCTCCATGAACCACGTACACCTGACCGAAATGGACATCGGCTACTTCGATTCCAACTGCCATCTGATGCCGCCGTTGCGCAGCGGGCGTGACCGGGCCGCACTGCGTGCCGGATTGCTGGACGGCACCATTGATGCGATCTGCTCCAATCACTCACCGGTGGATGACGACGCCAAGCTGTTGCCGTTTGCCGAGGCCGAGGCGGGTGCGACCGGACTGGAGTTGTTGTTGCCGCTGGTGCTGAAGTGGGCGCAACAGGAAAGTGTGCCGCTGCTGGACGCGCTGGCGCGCATCACCATCAGTCCTGCGCAGTTGCTGGGGCAGAAGATGGGCCATCTGTCAGTCGGTGCGCATGCCGACATCTGCATCTTCGACCCGCTGACAGCATGGAAAGTAGAACCTGCCGCACTGAAGAGCCAGGGCAAGAACACGCCGTTCAACGGTTACGAGATGCAGGGTCGGGTACGTTATACGCTGCTCGACGGACAGACAGTCTATGAAAGCCAACTATGAGTGAAGAAATGCAGCAGGGCAGTTTGACCGAAGCGGAAAGAAGCGATTTCGAGCAGCAGTTAAGTGAAAAAAATCTTGCCCTGGCACGCTGCTCAAGTACTGACACCCTGGAATGCGCTCGTCTGCAACTGGATATTGCCGAAATTCTGGTTTGGCTGGAGCACAAGGAGGAGGCGTGGAATCAGGCGCGTACGGCATTTGACACTTCACTGAAAAATGCATCCTGGCAAGATGCCGTGGAGGCATGCAACGTGCTCTATCAGACCGGACAGGCGGGCTCAATCCCGGCGCTGGGCATGGGCGTCTGGCTGGCGGTCACTTTCCCGGTTGCCCATGAACTCACCTACGCCATGCTGGATCATGTGGTCACGGAAACGCCAGACAATGCCGATGGCGCAGCCCTCGCTGCCGTCACGGCGCGCTATGTGGTGGATTTGCGCGCTGACGATGCGCAGCACGAAGACTGGAGTCTGCTGGCCAATGATCTCATCGCTCGCGTCGCCGCGCGCCATAGCGGCGTGCGGAATCAACAGGCGCTCAATGCGTGGATGGACAAGCTGAGCTTACGCGACCCGCAGATATTTTTGCCCCGTCTGAGCCAGGTAGTCAATGCCATTGTCGGTGATGCCTGGTGGTTTGACAGGAACGCGCTGCGCGACACATTGCCGGATTAACTGGTACGCCGGGCCCGTGCCTCTCGTCCGACTGGCAACCACCGCATCAAAACCAGACTTCCGGATAACGTCTTGATTTTGGAATATTATTGACCAGCAAGGCGACCGCCAGCAGAATCAGCGGGCCTATGGTCGCAGGTATCAGCACGAACAAAAATCCCATCTCGTGCACCTCCTTTGATCCTATCACCGCGATTAAAGCCGTGGCGCCGCCGGGCGGATGCAGCGTCCGGGTAGCATGCATCAGGGCGATGGCGCTGGCCACCGCCATCGCTTCCGCAATCCCCGGAAAAGAATGAAACAATTTCCAGCAAATGACACCAACGAGTGCAGAGATGATGTGTCCGCCCACCAGATTGCGCGGTTGCGCCAGGGGGCTGCGCACCGCGCCGTAGATAAGCACGGCTGATGCACCAAACGAGCCTATCATCAGCGACAGATCCAGGCCTTTGAAAAAGAAGTGATCCACCCAGGCCACCGCCGTAATGCCCAAAAAGGCACCGACCCAGGACCAGACGATTTCAGCGTTGCACACCCGCGGCGGACTGCCCCGTGTGGTACCGCGCATCTTGAGAAAATACTCGGGGATTTTCAGCATACATTTTCCGGATTATTGGCAGCATTAAAATACTTACACGGTTCGTCGCTGCGCGAGTTTTACGTTAACCCAAGTAATTTAATGGGGATTTATTCTAGCAGATTGCCTCGAATCGAAAGTAATGATATTCAATTACCCGCGTTTTCTTCGCGTCACTGCGCCTGTTAACCTAGAAAAAGCAGTTGTCCGCAGATTAAACAGATTAAAACTGATTAAACAAAGGGTTACAAATAACTTATTGCAACCCATTAGGTAAAAGCGCTAACACCAGTAACTGTTTGAAAATCTGAGTAATCTGCGGATTGAACTGAGGTTTTAAGGGTTAACGTTGTCGACTGCCCATTGTTACGTTCTGCGCTGCGCGACCACTGAAGAAACAAGGCTATAAGTCGGACTAAGCTGGTTTCGTAGTAAAATGCGGCGGTCTGTTTTCCCTATTGAACTCTACATTCCCCGGGCTATATATGAATCCATTACTTGATTTCTCCGGCCTGCCGCGCTTCGCCCAGATTCAACCCGAACATGTCGCACCCGCGATTGAAAAATTGCTGGCGGAATGCCGCGAACTGGTCGCCTATCTGCTGGCCAACGGCAAAACGCCCAGCTGGCAGAATTTCGTCGCGCCACTGGAGGACGCGCACGAACGCCTGTCGCGCGCCTGGGGACCCGTCGGCCATCTGAACGCAGTAATGAATTCGCCCGAATTACGCGCGGCCTACAACAATACCTTGCCGATCATCACGCAGTATTACGCCGAGCTGGGACAAAACCTCGCGCTGTTCGACAAGTTCAGGGCACTGCGCAACGGTGCGGAATTCGAGACTCTGGGTGCGACGCGCAAGAAGGTCATCGAAAACGAGTTACGTGATTTTCGTCTGGGCGGCGCGGAATTGCCTGAAGACAAAAAGGCGCGTTATCTGGAAATCCAGGAACGACAATCCGAGTTGTCGTCACACTTCTCCGATAATCTGCTCGATGCCACCAACGCTTACACCCTGCTGGTCGAAAACAAGGATGAGTTAAGCGGTTTGCCGGAAGATGCGTTGCAGGCCGCGCAAGAGGCTGCAACAGCAGCGGAAGCAAGCGGCTGGCTGTTCACTCTGAAGGCGCCGTCCTATATGCCGGTGATGCAGTTCGCCAACAACCGCGCACTGCGCGAAAAAATGTACCGCGCCTATGCCACACGCGCTTCCGATCTAAAGCCGGATGGCACAGAGCACCCGCAAGGGGTGGCCCGTGCAGTTCCCGCAGCTGAAGCTGCGACCGCTACGCACTGGGATAACTCAAAACTGATGGACGAAATCGTGCAGCTGCGCGGCGAAGAGGCGCGACTGCTGGGTTTTGCCAATTATGGCGAATTGTCACTGGCTACCAAGATGGCCGAAACACCGGCTCAGGTGGTGGAATTTATGCGTGAACTGGCGCAGCGCGCGCGCCCGTTCGCAGAAAAAGACCTGACCGAATTGCGCGAATTCGCAGACAAGGAGCTCGGCATCAACGAGCTGCATTCATGGGACAACACCTACGCCAGCGAGAAATTGCGCGAACAGCGCTACGCCTTCTCCGAGCAGGAAGTGAAACACTATTTCCCGGAAGACGCGGTACTAAAGGGCTTGTTCAGTCTGGTCGAAACCCTGTACGGTCTGCACATCGTCGCGTCCATCGCGCCGGTCTGGCACGAGAGCGTGCGCTTCTTCGATATCCGCAACGCACTGGGCATATTGATCGGTCAATTCTATTTCGATCTGTATGCGCGCAGCAGCAAACGCGGCGGAGCATGGATGGACGATGCGATCACGCGCCGCAGGCTCGACTCGGTCATACAGACGCCGGTTGCCTACATGAACTGCAATTTTTCGGCGCCGGTGGGCGACCAGCCAGCCGTGTTCACTCACGATGAAGTCATCACGCTGTTCCACGAATTCGGCCACGGCCTGCATCATCTGCTCACCGAAGTGGAAGATCTGGGCGTGTCCGGCATCAACGGCGTTGAATGGGACGCGGTCGAGTTACCCAGCCAGTTCATGGAAAACTATTGCTGGGAATGGGACGTGCTGTGCGGCATGACCCGCCATATCAGCACCGGCGAACCACTACCCCGCACCCTGTTCGACAAGATGCTGGCGGCGAAGAATTTCCAGAGCGGTTTACAGACGCTGCGCCAGATCGAATTTTCGCTGTTTGACATGCTGATGCACAGCACCTTCGATGCGGGCGGCGCAAAATCCATATTGCAGTTGCTCGACGAAGTGCGCGCTGAAGTCGCGGTACTGATCCCGCCGGAATACAACCGCTTCCCGCACAGCTTCTCGCATATCTTCGCGGGCGGCTACGGCGCGGGCTATTACAGCTACAAATGGGCGGAAGTATTGTCCGCCGATGCCTACAGCCTGTTCGAGGAACAAGGTGTACTCAATCCCGATGTCGGCGCGCGCTTCCGTGCCGAGGTGCTGGCGGTGGGCGGTTCACGGGGCGCGATGCAGTCATTCGCCGCGTTCCGTGGCCGCGAACCATCCATCGACGCGCTGTTGCGGCATAACGGGCTGGCCTGATTCGACATCTGAACAAACAAGTTCAAAGTGTGTGCGGCGCTGATTTAATCGCGCTCTTTACAGTACTGCTTGTCGTGTGATTAAATGCGCTCTCTATCGTTCTAACCAGGAGTACGCCATGTCTCAAATCAGTGCAAATGACTTAAAAACCAAGGGGGTGGCGGCCATCGAAGCCATACTAGCACAGCATTCCGAAGCAATTGTGTCGGTGCGCGGCAAAGATCGGTTTGTGGTGATGGAAATCGCCCACTACAATTATTTGCGCGAGTGCGAATTGGACGCCGCCATTGCAGAAACCAAAGCGGACTTGGCGGCAGGTCGGTTTACGACAGAATCGCTGGATGAGCATTTAGCATGGCTTGATCAATCATGTTCCAATTGATTTTTACGCAGCAATTTAAGCGCAAAGAAGTCCAGTTCATAAAACGACATCCTGAACTTAGGCAACTCTACGCTAAAACTTTGCAACTGCTTGCCGCCAACCCAAACCATCCATCCTTGCGCTTACATCGCTTGCGCGGCAAACACGAGGGTTTGCATTCGGTGTCTATTAACCTGTCGTATCGCATTACACTGGAATTGCTGATTCAAGATGAGCAAATTATCCCTGTCAATGTGGGTGACCATGATACGGTTTATTAACGGAAAACGAGCATGGCCACTCCGCTGAATCCGCAGGACGATTTTGCCGCTAGCAATATAATCAAACGGATATGTAATGTATGAAATTAGCTACCTGGAATGTGAATTCGTTGAAAGTGCGGCTGCCGCAGGTGCTGGACTGGCTGGCTGCCAATCCGATCGAGGTGCTTTGTTTGCAGGAAACCAAGCAGCAGGACGCCGATTTTCCGCAAGCAGAGCTGATGGCGGCGGGTTATCACAGCGTATTTATCGGCCAGAAGACCTACAACGGCGTCGCGATTCTGAGCCGTGAACCCGCGTCCGATGTGCAGTTCGGCATCCCCGGTTTTGATGACGAACAAAGGCGCGTGATCGCGGCCACCTTCGGCGACATTCGTGTGGTGGATGTGTATATCCCCAACGGACAAAGCCCCGATTCCGACAAATATCAATACAAGCTGGGCTGGCTGAAAGCATTGCATGACTGGTTGCAACAGGAGTTGGTGCGTTATCCGAAACTGCTACTGCTGGGCGACTACAACATCGCGCCGGAGGATCGAGATGTGCATGATCCGGCCGCCTGGGTAGGCAACGTGCTGGTCAGCGAACCGGAGCGAGAGGCCTTCAGAGCTTTGGTGGCGCTGGGTTTAAAGGACAGTTACCGTCTGTTCGAGCAGCCCGAGAAAACCTTCAGCTGGTGGGATTACCGCATGATGGCGTTCCGCCGCAACATGGGGATGCGCATCGACCATATCCTGATCAGTGAGCCGCTGCTCGCCGGATGTAAAAGCTGCGTGATCGACAAGGCGCCGCGCAAACTGGAGCGGCCATCCGATCACACGCCGGTGGTGGTGGAACTGTAAGCATTTGCGTGCAACCTAACGGGCATGGCGAGCAGCCACGCCCGTTTCCCTCACCTCAATCCTGATGAAACGACTAGCCATTCGACTAAGCTGCCAAAAGGCAGCAGCCATGCCGCAAGGGCATTCCCACGAAACTACGGAGCATTACTCCTGTTTCTGAGTGAAAGTCGCTGGTTATCTCCCGCTCTTGTACTCTGTTCGCCAGCGGCGGTGGGGGGTGCGGGCGAGGAGGCGAACGAATCGCTACGTGAGTTTCACGTTAACCGTTCGCTCCGAACATCATCCGCTTCGCTACAAAACGCTTGGCGAACGGCAGGCAATCCAGCACGGTGAGTGAGGCGGCGCGGGCGGCGCTGATCAGCGGCAGGTCGTTGGAGAACAGACGTACCAGACTGTCGGTGAAGCGGATACCTGCTTCGCGATCCAGATGGCGGCTGCTGCGGTAGGTGGCGAGCATCGGCTCCGTTCCCAGGCTTTCCGGTTTTGCATCCAGAATAACCTGTGCCAAATCCCACGCGTCGCGCAGTCCCAGGTTGAAGCCCTGCCCTGCCACCGGGTGCATGGTCTGCGCGGCATTGCCGAGCAGCACGACATGGGGCATCGGCGATTGTGCCGGCGCTTTTTTCAGCCCCAGCGGGAAGCAACTTCTTGTTCCGACCGTCAAAAATTCGCCGACCCGGTCGCCGAAGTGCTGGTGCAGTTCGTTCAGAAATTGCGCGTCATCCCAGTCCAACATTGCTTGTGCGCGTTGATGCGGCGCAGTCCAGACGATCTCGTAGCCATCCTTGTACGGCAGCAGGGCCAGTGGCCCTTGCGGGGTAAAGCGTTCAAATGCGGTAGCGGATTTCGGATTGGCGCAGGTCACATGGGCGATCACGGCGCTTTGATCGTAGTCGTGGAATTCGGGCGGATGCTGCTCTGCCAGCAATTTTCCGCCATCGGCAACCACCGCGAGGTGGGTTTGCAGTGTGTGTTCAATACCATCCAACTGATAGCCGATGATCGCATGGTCGGCTTCGCTACGTAATTCAGTTACCTGTGCGCCATAAATGGTGCGCCCCTCACCCCCAGCCCCCCTGGTGAAACAACTAGCCAATCCACTAAGTCCACAAGCGGACAAGTGGCTGGTTATCCCGCCTGCGGGCGAGGGGAGCGTGAGAGCGCGGGTCAGCGCGTCTTGCAGCGTCGGGTAAGGCAGCACGTATCCCAGTTCCGGCACATTCATTTCTTCTGCGCGCAACATGACTCTGCCGAAGCTCTGCTTTTGCGAGATGTGAATGCTGCGTATCGCCGAGACATCCTGCATCTTGTTCCATATCCCGAGGCGTTCGAGCAACAAGCGACTGCCGTAGGACAGGGCAAGTGCGCGCGCGTCCGCGCTGGCGGTCTTCGCGGGCCGCGCTTCGAGGACGCAGACTTTCAGATTGCTGTCGCGTAAGGCCAGTGCCAGTGCGGCCCCGACCGGGCCGCCGCCGATGATGGCGATGTCGTAGTTGGAATCATTCATGTCGCATCAACTCCTCGATCTCACTCACTGTTTTCGGCGCAGCTGTCGTCAGCACTTCATTGCCCGTTTCCGTGATCACCACGTCGTCTTCGATGCGGATGCCGATATTCCACAGTGCCATCGGCACGTCGTCTGCGGGGCGAATGTAGCAGCCGGGTTCGACGGTCATCACCATGCCGGGTTGCAGATTGCGCCATTGCCCGTCTATTTTGTAATCACCGACATCGTGCACGTCC
>JAUSLX010000047.1 GCA_030645775.1 Gallionella sp.
CCCGGCAAAACTGATCGCATTAAAGGTCGCTGCGTTATAAGCCACATACGCTGCGCCGTCCAGACTGTATTCCATACCGGCAGCCATACCCGTGACGGTATTGGTCACGTCATTTGCTGTCACCGCAGGTGCTGCGGGTGCGACTCCACCATTCGCCAGCGTAATGCTATCCACCTTGACCGAGCCATGCGAAATAAGTACGGTCACCAGCGTGGTGCCGCCGCCCAAATTGTTGACGGTAATCACATAGGTATGAATCACACCAATCGCGGGCTGGACGATTTTACTTGGATCGGTAATCAGATTACTGCCTGCGACCGCGAACTGACCGGTATTGGCAAAGGCTGCGCCGTTAAGCGTAACCCCTGCGATGCCAGTGACGGCAATGCCCAGCGGCGTAGTGACTACACCGGTGGCGACATTCACGCTGGAACCGGCAGGCAGTGCGGCCTTATTGACATCAATCAAGCGCAACGGCGCGGCGGTGGTGTCCACCTTGGCAACCACCTGAGCGGGAAGATAAGCTGGACGTTTGGCGACTTCATCTATCAGACTGCCCCAGGCGGCTGCCCCAGACGGCTTACTGCCCGCAGCGTGTTTACCGGAAAAGTCATATTTCCAGATCAAATTCAGGCGCTTGTCGCTAGGCGCACCGTCACGACCATGCAAGCTGATGAAGTTGACACCGAACAGCCAGCCATCACCAAACGGACTTTCCAATCCCAAAGTGTAGCGGTTCTGCACGGCGGCATCCGCGCCCGCATTGAGCTTAACGCCACCCGCTAATTGCTGTATCCACTCAACACTGCCGGTGGCGCGACTGGTGCGCTGTTTGCCAGTGAGGTAGTCGTAATCCAGTTGTTCGCCACCTGCACCCAGCTTGAGAGTGGAACCCATCAACGGGGTAAATGCCAGTCGGCCCTGCAAACCGGTGACGCGTCCACCAGCTACGCGGCGCGGGTCATTCCACAGCTCGTAAAAGGTGGCTGTATCGCGCGCATAAGTTTTATCTGTCAGGTCGCGACTGGGGGTATTGGCGTAATAACCGTTGATCTCGGCGCTGTTCAGCGCGCCCTGCATCAGGCGGAATTGGTAACTGACGGCGGCATTGTTCTGCGTCATTTCGACTTTTTCAAGGCCGGAAATAAAGCCGAAGCCTAACGACTGGCGCATCTGGCCGAGATTGAAAATAAAGCGTTGCGCCTCACTCACCTGCAAACCGAGATTGAACAGCAATTCCTTTTTCTGGTTACCTGCATTCAGCACCACGCCACCGGCAGCATAGTCGCTAAGCGGCAGCGCAAACGCACCGCCCAGACTGAAATTGCCCTGATTGCCATATTCGGGACTAATGACGAGACGCTTGCCGTCGAAGCGATTATCAAGCGTCGCGCCGTTCGGACCTACGTTAAGCGTAGCGGGGGTCTCACTGGGCTGACCGAGATTGGGCAGCGTATTAGATAGAGTTTCTTCCGCCAGAACAGGGCGTCCCTGCATAGCGGGATAAACCAACAGCAGCGAAATTAGCAGCGGTGTGAGACGGAAGACGTTGCCCGCACCCGGTGCGGCAAATTCAGCTAGTAACGGTTCGGTTCGGTTCGGTTCGGTTCGGTTCGGTTCGGTTCGGTTCGGTTCGGTTCGGTTCGGTTCGGTTCGGTTCGGTTCGGTTCGGTTGCAATAAACGTGCCATTTTCTATGTTACCCCCTGATTTTTTTGGGATTATGGCGATGCTCTGACAGGATGTCAATTTAAAGCAGGATTGTCCATATTCATACAGAATACAGGCGATTTTTCCGTAGCTTGAGTATCCGCTTTCTAACACAAAGCGGAACGTCAAACCCAACCATCCGAGTATCGGCTTATGGCACCTACCTGATTTTGAAGATACAACAATGTAAGGCAGAAACCAGTCGTTCTTATTTACCGTTCGCGTATGTTTGGGACGGTAATTTTCTCATGCAGAATGAGCCCTCTCAGCGTGCAATTTTATACCCAGCGCAGACATCACCTTGAGAATAGTCGAAAAGCTCGGATTTCCTTCGCCAGATAATGCTTTGTAAAGGCTTTCACGTCCTAACCCTGTATCCCTAGCGAGTTGTGTCATACCTTTAGCACGAGCAATCGTACCGAGCGCCTTGGCGATAAATGCAGCATCGTCACCAGCATCTTCAAGACAGGCTTCCAAATAGAGCACCATATCCTCATCGGTCTTGAGGTGTTCAGCACTGTCCCATTTACGTAGTTTGATCGTTCCCATTTCGCACCTCTAAATTTGTCGTGCAATTTCCAACGCAGTTTTAATGTCCTTCGATTGCGTGGATTTATTTCCCCCAGCCAGCAGAATCACTATTTCAATTCCGCGCTGCACGAAGTACACCCGATAGCCCGGTCCATAATGAATTCGCATTTCGGAAACGCCCTCGCCAACAGGTTCACAATCGCCGAAATTTCCATCCTCGGCACGATCGATTCGTACCTGTACACGCCTCACGGCCTGCTTATCCCTTAGTCCGGCGAACCAATCATCGAAAATTTCCGTTGTTTGAATGGAATTCATGCTTCGAAGTGTATTATTTAGGATACGAACTGTCAATTATTATTGTGTGCAATTTGGTTGCAACCAAGTTTGGCACAGACGGCATAACTGCATTTTGAATCAGGGGGAGATGTGCCTAGAAAAAATCTGGGGGACCACTCCATATTACAAGTCGCGAACGACTGCATTATTGCTGGATATTTCACACCTCGACCGTCGGGCACCTTACCGCGATTCATGTTGTTATATTGCTTGCCGTGAAGCGGAAGATCAGGCCTCCAAAATAATTTCAACCCTGTGAGCATTCTTGATTCACTTCAGAAACTTTATCGACATGAACCCAAAATGTGACAATTAGCCCAGCCTGTTGAATTCTTCCGGAAAAACAGCGGGAACTTTGGACAATATGCGTGGATTGCTGCCGCAGCATCAGGCAATCGATTGCTTTATCCGCAGATTACGCTGATTGACGCAGATTTTTTAATTCGTTGTTTTTGGTTTTAATCTGTGGAATCTGCGTAATCTGCGGATGATGTTTTCTTAATCGTAATGAATCAGGCCGTGGCCCAGTTCGGGCTCTTTGCCTGCCAGCAGGTCGGTCAGCACTTTCCAGATCGCATCGGCGGAAGGCGGGCAGCCGGGGATGAAATAATCAACTTTCACCACTTCATGTATCGGATGCACCTTGTCCAGCGGCAGCGGCAACTCGGGATCGTTCGGGATGAAGCCGTCAACCAGGCCGTGTTGTGCGTGATAGACCTCTTCCAGTATCGCCGACAGGGACAGATGGTTGCGCTGTGCAGGCAGGCCGCCGTTGATGGCACACGCGCCGATGGCAATCAGTATCTTGCAGTTGGCGCGAAATTCGCGCAGCACATGCACGTTTTCGGCGTTGCACAAGCCGCCCTCGATGATGCCGATATCGCACGGGCCGCAGTGTTTGATGTCGGTCAGCGGCGAACGGTCGAATTCCACTAGTTGCACCAGTTCCAGCAGGCGCTCGTCGATGTCCAGAAATGACATATGGCAGCCGAAGCAGCCTGCCAGTGAGGTGGTCGCAACCCTCAATTTTTTAGTTGGAGCATTCATCTCAAGCGTCTTTCACAGTCGGATGTGGCGGAAGGGTCGCAGCATTGCTGCGGGGACCCACCGGACATGCCCCTTGCGGGTGCGGCGTCGCGCTGATCGGTTGTTCGTCGAAACTGCGTGATCCGATGGGGATGGCGAAACCGACGCGTTTCTTGAGGATGACGCCGACCGGGCAGACGTGCGCGGCCTTGTCGTCCCCACTAAAATTGGTATCCGCCAGACGGCCTGATTTTGCATTGACGATCAAATGGCTCTTGATGCCGCGCCCCGAGAGGGCGAACACGTTCTTGCCGTCCACGTCGCGGCTGGCGCGCACACACAGCGAACACAGGATGCAGCGGTTGAAGTCGAGCAGATAGTCAGGATGCGAGGCATCCAGCGGCCGGTCAGGGAAAAACTGATCGAAGTGCGGCGACATCATGTTCAACTGGTAGGCGGTGGCCTGCAACTGGCAGTTGCCGCTCTTCTCGCAGGACGGACAGAAGTGGTTCCCTTCGACGAACAGCATCTGCAACAGCGTGCGCCGTTCATCGTTGATCTCTTTCGTATCGCTCTCGACCACCATGTCGGGTGCGGGATGCTGGGTACAGGATGCCGTCTGTCGCCCGTTGGCTTTCACCGTACACAGCTTGCAGGAGCCATGCGGTTTGAACTCCGGGTTGAAACACAGATGCGGGATATATTCGCCTGCGGCCATCGCGGCCTGAATAATGGTCTGCCCCTCACTGTAGGGAATGGTCTTGCCGTCGAGGGTAAAGGTATTACTTTGACTCATCGCTGCGCCCCTCTATCCAATTGCCCCCTCGCTACGCTCTCCCCCACGCCTGCGGAAGAAAGGGCAAACGTGACATCTTTATTCATGGCTACGCTCCAGGTGTGCGCCGGTGTCGTCGCGTCCGGTCATCTGACGCGCCTGCGACAAGGCGCGGTCGAGATCGAAGGCGGGCACGAATTCCTTGTGTGCCAGCCGCTTGTCGTAGGCGGGGCGGAAGCGGGCGATGGTGTCCAGCACCGGGTTGCAGGCCGAATGTCCCAGTCCGCAGTGGCTGGTGGACTGCAACAAGACGTTCAGCTTCTCGATTTCGGCAAAGTCGTAGGGGGAACCGTGACCGTGACTTAATTTATCCATCATGTTGGACAAAAGGGACGTGCCGACCCGGCACGGCGTACAAAATCCGCAGCTCTCATGCTTGAAGAAATGCACAAAGTTGCGCGCCACTTCAAACATGTCGCGACTTCTGTCGAACACCATAAATGCACCCGCCGTCGGCAAATCTTCGAACGCAATGCGTCGATTGAATTCATCCGGCGCGATGCACACACCGGAAGGGCCGCTGATCTGCACCGCCTGCGTATCCTTCGCGCCGCAGTCGGACAGCACTTGGGAGACGGTCACGCCAAAGGGATATTCGTACAATCCGGGCCGTTCACAATCGCCTGACACGGAAAGGATTTTGGTGCCGCTGGAAGTCTCGGTGCCGATACCGGCATACCACGCGCCGCCTTGCAGACAGATCAGGCAGGTGGCGGCAAAGGTCTCGACGTTGTTCACCACGGTAGGCTGGTTGAGGTAGCCGTGGGTGACAGGGAAGGGCGGGCGGTTGCGCGGCGTGCCGCGTTTGCCCTCCAGTGATTCGATCAGCGCGGATTCTTCGCCGCAGATATAGGCACCCGCACCGAGATGAATTTCGATGTCGAAGTTAAAATCGGCTTGGCCGAGTATGGCATCACCCAGCAGATTCTGCTGACGACGATGTTGCAGTACCGCCTGCAAATGTTCCAGCAGATAACGATATTCGCCGCGCAGGTAGAGGAAGCCGCGAGTCGCACCGATGATGCGGGCGCACAGCGTCATACCCTCGAACACCCTGTCGGCATAACTGTTTAGCAGCACACGATCCTTGAATGTGCCCGGCTCGCCTTCGTCGGCGTTGCACACCACGTAGTGTTGCTCGCCTGGTGCGTCACGACAGAGTTCCCATTTTGAGCCAGTAGAGAAACCCGCGCCGCCGCGTCCGCGCAGTTTGGAGATTTTGATCTGTTGCAAGGTTTCTGCAGCTCCCTGTTGCAACAGCGCGGCCAGTGCCGAGCCGGGCTTGGGGTGGCTGCCAAGTAAAACGTCGCGGCGGCGGATATTGTCTTCGATGGCGAAAAACATGGCAGGCCAGGCGGAGACCGGTAGGCGTTCGCGTATTAATTCACCAATGGCGTTCACGCGTTCCTGCGTCAGCCGGTTGATGGCGATGTTATTGACCAGCAGCGCGGGGCCCTGATCGCACAGGCCGGTACAGGACGTGGTGTTAATGCTGAGCAAGCCGTCTTCGGAAACCTTGCCGGGCTCTACCCACAACTGACTGCACAGGCTCTGCATCAGATCCATGTTGCCGAGCATGCGGTCGGTAATGTTGTCGGAAAACAGCACGCGATATTCGCCGCTGGCTTGCAGATGGAGAAAGGAATAGAAACCGGATACGCCTTCGATCTTCGAGCGCGGCAGCCCCAGTTGCCCGCTCAGGTGATCGATGGCATCGGAATGGATATAGCCGTAATGGTCTTGTGCTGCAATGAGTATCTGCAGCAGGTCGTTGGCGTTGTGCCGGTGACGAATGAGTATCGGGTCAAGATACCCGGCATGCGTATCGGCTTGGTTAAGCATGAGAATGCTTTCGATGGTGAGAAGATTGTTTTTAAGCTACGTGGCTGATTTTACCTGCATATAAGCGGCTTAGATAGATTCGTAATTGCAACACGGATGAGATAATCTGCCGACCTGCGCAAGATTAAGGAATGGGCATGAAGAATACATTACACACTCGATTTATTTTCCTGCTGTTATTGCTGGTACCGGGTTGGACTTTTGCCCATACCGGTATTGGTGCGGCAAGCGGCTGGACAGATGGCCTGCTCCATCCTTTTCTAGGTCTGGATCACTTATTTGCGATGATTGCGGTTGGCTTGTGGGCGAGACAACTGGGCGGACGCGCGAGGTGGTTAGCTCCGACGACCTTTGTCTGCGTGATGGCTGCGGGCGGATGGCTGGGCATGGCTGCGGTTCCGTTGCCCTTTGTCGAGGGCGGCATACTGGCGTCGCTGCTGGTGCTGGGCGTCTTGATCGCGGCTGCGATTCGTCTGCCGATTTTTGCGAGTATGGCGCTGGTCGGCTTTTTCGCGCTGTTCCATGGCTATGCGCACGGCGCTGAAATGCCACGCACGATATCCGGTTTGAGTTATGCATTCGGCTTCATGCTGTCCGCCGCCGCGCTGCATCTAGCCGGCATAATCATCGCAAATTCGTTTGACAGGGCAGGGCTTCCGCACTGGTTACGGCTGGCGGGTGCTTCGATTGCCGCGTTCGGTGGCGCATTCCTTTGGGTTGGTTAAATGCATGAAATGTCGCTGGCCGAGAACGTGTTACAGATTATCGAGGAGTCGGCACGTACTCAGAATTTCCGGAGGGTTCGCTGCGTGGTGCTGGAGATAGGGCAGCTATCCGCTGTTGAACCTGATGCGATGCGCTTCTGTTTTGATGCGGTGATGCACGGCACACTAGCCGAAGGCGCAGAATTGCAGATTGTCGTGACACCCGGCGCAGGTTGTTGTCTGGCGTGCGGAGCGACCGTGGCCATGCAGGAGCAATACGGATTGTGCCCATGCTGTGACAGTCCGCGCCTGCAGATCACAGCAGGCAATCAGATGCGCGTGAAAGATTTGGCTGTCGAGTAATAAAATTCGTCAATAAAATTGGAGATGAGATGTGCGCTACCTGCGGGTGTGGAAGTCGTGATGTGCTGATTGGAGGCAGGCGTCCTGCGCGCAGTGGCGGAGCGCTTGCTTTTCGCACACCCGGGTCGGGCACGCATGCGCATGACTCAGCGACCCCTGCGCAGCTACGCATCATTCAGGTTGAACGCGATATTCTCGCCAAGAACAACGACTATGCCGATGCCAATCGTCGCCTGTTGGCAGGGCAGGGTATTTTTGCGCTCAATCTGGTGTCCAGCCCCGGTTCCGGCAAGACCACGCTGCTGGTGCAAACCATAGGCGCGTTAAATGGCACGCTGCCGCTGGCCGTGATCGAGGGCGACCAGCAGACCGAAAATGACGCGGCGCGCATTCGTGCCGCCGGTGCGCCCGCGATTCAGATCAACACCGGCAAGGGGTGCCATCTGGATGCGCAGATGGTGGGGCAGGCGATGCAGAGATTGGGTTTGCAGCAAGACAGTCTGTTATTGATCGAAAACGTCGGCAATCTGGTGTGTCCGGCCGGCTTCGATCTGGGCGAGGCGC
>JAUSLX010000054.1 GCA_030645775.1 Gallionella sp.
ACTAAACAACCACCGGCTAAAGCCGGTGGGTTTGAATTACGGACTGAAAGTCCGGATACGCGTCGGCTGAACGACGCGTCTTATCCAATGCGTGCACAAGCGACAGTCGGCTTACTCCTCCCCCTTCAAGGGGGAGGTTGGGAGGGGGATGGGTTACAAATACAGCAACCGATTCAACTCATCCCCACCCCAGCCCTCCCCTTGAAGGGGAGGGAGTAGTACCTGTCCTTACTCAATTGCAAGAGCCATAGCCAATTTTCAGCTAAAGCTGACCGGCTAAAGCCGGTGGTTTCAACCTTGTGATGGAAATGAAAGGGTGAGGTTTAAGGGTGTTGAGGGGAGGGGATTCAAACCCCTCTCCGTCAAAATTCACCAGCCTGAAGGCTGGTGGTAAATTGTTAAGCTGAATTCAACAACTAACGATGACATAGCCTTATTTTTTGTCGCCCTTTGCCGCGTCCTGGATGTCCTCACCGGCTTTTTCGATTTTCTCTCCCGCCTTCTCCGCCGCTTGGTCAACTTCCTTGCCGGCTCGCTCCACCGGGCCTTCCTGTTCCTGGCAACCTGACATTGCCGCGAGCAACGCACACAGGGTCAAGGCTGCACTGATGTTCTTTACGAGTTTCATAATTTGTATTTCCTGGTTATCCGCTCGCCAGAAGGCAGGAGCGTGGGTGGCGTAAAGCATGAACCAGCTTTGCTGCTTAATGAGTTATGCACACAACCACACCTGTTGGGCGGGTGCAGTTGTTGCGTAAGTACCTGCGATGCTATTTGTTGATCTCGTGGCCAATGACCCCGCCAACCGCCGCACCGCCGACCGTGCCGACAGCGCTACCACCGGTCAGGACGGAACCGCCTACAGCGCCAACACCAGCGCCTATCGCAGTATTCTTGTCCTGCTGTGACATGCCAGCACAACCAGCAACGCTGGCCAGCAAGGTTAGTGCTGCCGCATTCACCATCATTTTTCGTATCGTGTTCATTTTGAGTGCCTCCTTTGTAAACGTCCGGAACAGGGGAATTCCTGCCAGGCGGTATATTTGCCGATTTGCTTTTTTGCATTGTCCATACAAAGTTCCCTGGTGGCGCCTGCCATGGCATCGCACTTTTCCTTTGCCACCGCATAATCCGCGTCACGTTTTGCAGGCTGCCGCATCCCGGAAAAATGTTTGTTGTTCATTCAGGGTTCTATACCTTGGGGTTAGGCATGGCCCGCGATGCGTAACCGGGGCCGCTTGACCCGGGTTAGCTCACTTGGACAGTGCTTCTTCCAGTTCTTTCTGGCGTTTTTGCCAGGCAGTAAGCTGGTGTTCCGCTTCCTCCTTGGTGATGCCATACAATTCCTCGATTTTACCGGCCAGGTGTTCACGTTTGCCCGCAATCACGTCAAGTTGGTCGTCGGTAAGTTTGCCCCACTGTTGTTTGACGTTGCCTTTGAATTGTTTCCAGTTTCCTTCGATGCGATTCCAGTTCATGTTGTATTCCTTCAGCATAATTGATGAAGAGTTGCGCTCCAAAGCAGCAGAGAGATTTATTGCCCTGTATCTATCGGGACAACCCCGTTGAGAAATACCAGGCTGGTACTTCGGTGATGATAATTTCACCAATCAACCCGTATTTCTGTTCGCCAACACACACAGAACAATCACATCTGATCTTTTGGCGATATGTTCGCTATCGCACAAACAGCGATTTTTTCCCCAGCTATCCTGCGCCTCAACAATAGGAATCCAAGAGGTTTTATGGATCGTCCCGTTTAGTCATTGCATTTCTTTTCGCCATCGTCGGACCATGGGTGGTTGCGCAAGAACAAGAAAAGATTCCGGCAATGCGCCGGTGGTCACTTTTCCATGACCGTTAGTTTCAAATTACCATTAAAGAGGAAAATATTATGAAAACTTCACAACTCATTATTAACGCGCTTGCCCTGAGTGCCTTGACCTTGCCGGGCATGGCCTACGCGGATTCAGTCACCAAAGAAGGTTATCTGACCGATTCCCGCGGCAATGTCGTAAGAAGTGGTTCCGGTCTATGCTGGCATACCGGCTCGTGGAAACCATCCATGGCCATTGAGGAATGCGATACGGTCATACCCAAAAAAGTGGCAGCAGTTCCTGTTCCTCCAGCAGAATCAAAGGTTGCAACTATTCTGCCAGCAGAGCCGAAAAAAATGACTGTTTTGCCGGTGGAATCGAAAAAAATTATTATTCACGCGGACTCCTCCGCAGGCGGGCTATTTGCTTTTAACAAATCAACCATCACGCCCGAAGGTAAACATGCCTTCAGCAAGTTTACTGATGAATTGAAGGATGCCCGCTATGACGTTATTACGGTAACGGGTCACACTGACCGGATCGGTTCGCAAGCATACAACATGAAGCTTTCAACTCGGCGCGCCGAAGCAGTCAAGGTTTACATGATCGAAACCCTGGGAATTGCATCCGACAAGATCACGGCCAAAGGGATGGGTGAGGAAGTCCCGGTAACCAAGCCCGGTGAATGCAAAGGCAACAAGGCAACCCGGCAGTTGATTGCTTGCCTGGCGCCGGATCGCCGCGTGGAAGTGGAAGTTTCCACTACGCGCACAGCCAATCAATAATCATTTCTGTGTAATGAGCCGGCTTTTTTTAGGCCGTTCATGTCGGAAATTACGGTGTGCTTTATAGGCGTTAACAGACTTTAGGCCTTTAAATCCGGGGCCTGGCGGACTGGCAATCCGAGTCGTACGGGTTCAATAAAAAACTGTTGAATAAAAAATTATTAATCAAGGAGTACTACCATGAAACTTTCCATCAAGCGGTTTACCACGTTTTGTTTTGTCCTGGCATTAGCCTCTGTTGTTGGATGCACATCGACACGTACCCAGGAGAGCACCGGACAGTATTTTGACGATACCGTCATTACCACCAAAGTGAAATCAGCAATCGTTGGCGAACCCACGCTGAAATCTGCTGAGATCAATGTTGAGACGTTCAAAGGCGTTGTCCAGTTGAGCGGCTTCGTCACTTCTTCTGCCGATATGGCTAAAGCAATCGGGCTCGCACGCAGCGTCGAGGGCGTGAAAAGTGTCAAGGACGACATGCGCCTCAAGTAAGCGCAATCGAGCGCACCCGTGTCGGATGGCTGTTTGAGCCGTTCGGCCCCCTGTATTTGATGGCCAATCAACTGCAGGTTTGTTTTTGGCAACAGTCATTCCGGACTTCATGCGGTGGCGGCGCTTCGCAGGTGCGAATTTGCCCCGCCAACCCGCCGCCTGCCTGAGCTGGAAGCTGTCCATTTTTAAGGAAATCAAAATGAAGGTATCAAAAAATTTTAAAGTGGCAGGCATTTCGATGCTGCTGGTCGCCGGGCTAGTCGCGTGCGACAACGAGAAACCGGGACCTGCCGAGACCGCTGGCAAAAATTTTGACCAGTCGATCGACAATGCCGGCAAGCAAATGGAAAAAGCGGGCGACAAGGTCGCTGAAAAAATGGCCGAGCAAACCGAAAAAACTGAAGTGGCCATCGAAGATACTGAAATTACGGCCAAGGTCAAAGCCGCCATTTTTGCCGAGCACGACCTCAAGACATTGCAAATCAGCGTTGATACCGTCAAAGGCGTCGTCACCTTAAGTGGGTCGGTTGATACACAATCGAATAGCGACACTGCCAGGTCTTTGGCGGCTGCGCTGGCTGGCGTAAACAGGGTCGAAAATCGGTTGGTAGTGCTGCCAGCCAAATAAAATTGAGTTTCTGTTTGTCACTTCAAGGAGTAAATCATGGGGCTTCACGAGGCATATAAACAAACGATGTCCGCGCAACTGAAAGAATGGAGCGCTCAAATCGATTTGCTGGAAGCCAGGGGTGAAAACGCGGAGGCCGACATGAAGGTCAGGCGTGCCGAGGAGCTCCATGCGTTGCGCGCCAAACAGCGCGCGGCGTATGCAAAGATGAAGGAATTGGGAATTGCCAGCGGCGAGGCATGGGAGCAGGTCAAGGAAACTGCCGAAAAAATATGGGAAGAACTCAAAACCGGCATAGCCGACGCCCAAACCAAATTCAAGTGAAGTGAATCGATTTACGAGCCTGTCTCTTGAAATTCCGTCTATCGAACTCGATGGGAGACAGGAGCCGTTTCGGGTTGTAGAACATCCCGACGTAATCAAACACGTGCGATCAAGTTTTTCGCGGTCTGCATAGATCCTGGGATTGTCAACCGTTCACGCTGAGGACTGAGGACTGAGGACCAAGGACTAAGGGCTAATTTGTCGCTTTCCAGCTCCAAGGTCTGTAGTTTTGCTTCTTCCATGTTGATCACCATGCTTCGCATAATGATCGACCCGGCAAATCAATCTCAGACTCATTTCATGTTGGAAATACGCCAACCCTTCAGACTCATTTCATATTGGAAGAGGCTCAGCGTTGCATGATTCCGTTTCGTTGCGTAGTATTCATATCGGGCGTTGATGAAGTCTTCAGAACCTTTGACTTGCCAGCAATGGCCGCCCACTTCTACCTGTTTTTTCACCTAAATCAGCAGTTAATTCCGCTCAGATGCGGTGTTTTTCAAGAACCTCATCAGTAGTGATTTTCTTGGTTTCTCGGTATGGGGTACGCAGCTAGTGGTAGCCGTACATGCTGTTATTGTATGTTCCTTGAGCAAGCCTGACTAACTCACAGGTAATTAATTCAGTTCCTTTCTTCATTGTGTATACTGCATCGCGTTTTATTGGGAGAGGGTATGCGATTGCCGGAAATACAAGGTGTGTCGTTGCGTGTACGCGGAACGGTTGAGTGGATTGCTTTCATCTGGCGCGTGCTGGCGGTGCTGGTAATGGGTGCGATGCTGGCTAACTGGACTTGGGTGATTTTTGCGCCGCGCGGTAAAGCTGTCTTGCCAGCAATGCAGACTGATGCAGTGTTTTCTGCGGAACATTTATTTGGTATTGCTGCGGTCTCCAGCGTGACGGCTCAGAGCGCATTGCCCAATGTGCGACTGGTGGGCGTGTTTGCAGGTACGCCGGGTTTCGCTATATTGGAACTGAATGGCAAACATCAGTTGGGATTGGCGGTGGGTCAGGATGTTGTGGCGGGTGCAAAACTGGTGGAAGTGGCCATTGATCATGTGGTAATTGAACGTAGTGGTGTGCGTCAACAGATCGCGTTTGAAGGAAAAACCACTGCAATCAAAAGCACAACTGCTGCCTCGGTGCAAACTATCCCGATGCCAATTTCAGTGTCAGTTATTGCCCCAGTCGTGGCATCCGTTTTATCAGCAAGCGCAGTGCCAGATACAGCGGCGAAGCTTTATATGCCGCATGGCAGGGGTGGATTGTGATGCAATTTAAGGGGTTTTAAATGGGAGTCTGGATTTCTCGGTTGCTATTGTGTGTCGCGTTGTCGCTGTCGTCTGCTGTGTTTGCTACAGAAGATCGGGTGTCACTAAACTTTGTAAATGCGGACATCGAAGAGGTAATCAAGGCTGTATCGCAAATTACCCAGCGCAATTTCCTGGTGGATCCGCGCGTTAAAGGGAAGATCAATATTGTTTCTGCCAAGCCCATTCCGGCATCTTTGGCTTACGATACCCTGCTATCTGCCTTGCGTCTGCAGGGATTCGCGGCGGTTGAGTCGAACGGGGTAACCAAGGTGATGCCGGAGGCAGATGCCAAGCTGTATATTCCGAATATCGGCGGTTACGGTGGCGGCGACAAGTTGGTGACGCGGGTGTTTATGCTGCACCATGAATCTGCGGTACAAATGGTGCCCATCCTGCGACCGCTGATTGCACCCAACAATATTGTGGTGGCCTACCCAAACAATAACGCGCTGGTGGTGACTGACTACGCAAGCAATCTGAAACGCATAGAGGCCATTGTGGCGACGCTTGATCAGCCCAAAAGTGACGCTGCTACTGTGATTCCGCTGAAATATGCATCGGTGATCGACGTCGCTCAAACTATTAACAAGCTGATGCTGGACGGTTCGGTCATGACAACGGGTTCGACCGATGCGAGTCAGCGTTTCATGCTGATGGCGGATGCGCGTACCAACAGTTTGCTGTTGAGTACCGATAGTCCGTCGCGCGTTGCCCGGGTGCAGGAGCTGGTGGCTAAGCTGGATGTAATGACCAGTGCGCCGGGCAATATTCATGTGGTCTATCTTAAAAATGCCGAGGCTGCCAAGCTGGCACTCACCTTGCGTGCCGTGTTGAGCGGTGACATATCGGCAGTCCCTGCGTCATCATCAGCGCCAACTGTGGCTGGCGGTACGGCACCTGCGAGCACGGCAGCCCCTGCGGGAGGTAGTATGATCCAGGCGGATCCGGCAACCAATGCCCTGATTATCACCGCCTCTGACGCGGTATATAACAATCTGCGTGCTGTGGTGGAAATGCTGGACGTGCGCCGCGCACAGGTGTTTGTCGAGGCGCTGATTGCTGAAGTGAGCGCTGACAAGGCGGCGGAATTCGGGGTGCAGTGGCAAGAGTTGAGCGGCATCAACCGGGCTGGCGTCAATGTCATTGGCGGAACCAATTTTGGTGCGCTGGGCGCGGGCGGCAACATTATCAGTGCAGCCGGCAATATCGGTACGGTGGGGCAGGGTTTGAATATCGGCATTGTAAATGGTACGACTACTATACCCGGGCTGGGTACGGTGCTGAATCTGGGCATGTTGGCGAAATTTCTGGAAAACGATGCCAATGCCAATATTCTGTCCACGCCTAATCTGCTGACGCTGGATAACGAGGAAGCCAAGATCATCATTGGTCAGAACGTGCCTTTTATTACCGGCAGTTATGCGCAAACCGGCAATGCGGCGACGGCCACGCCATTCCAGACCATAGAACGCAAGGATGTCGGCTTGACCTTGCGCATCAAGCCGCAGATTTCCCAGGGCGGCACAGTCAGGTTGCAGGTCTATCAGGAAGTGTCCAGTGTGCTGAGTCAAACCATCAACAATGCGGCGGGTGTGATCACCAACAAGCGCTCGCTGGAATCGACCGTGCTGGTGGAGGAGGGACAAATCATCGTGCTGGGGGGGCTGATTCAGGATACGGTGACCAACGGTGAGGACAAGGTGCCGGTGCTGGGCGATATTCCGGTGTTGGGCAATCTGTTTCGTCATGAGACGCGGCGCCATACCAAAACCAATCTGATGGTGTTCATTCGCCCTTATGTGATGCGCGATAATCAGGCGCATCAGGGGTTGACCCAGAACCGATACGATTATCTGCGCGGCGAACAGAAGCAAGGTCAGCTGCCCTCACGCCCAATGTTGCCGGATATGCAGGCACCGACCTTGCCGCCGCTAAGCCTTAACAACACCAAGCCTGTGGTGCAGCCGTGAGAGGGCAACTGTTTTTATCAAGTGACTGCGCCGGAAGGAGATGACGATGGATGTCGCCGCGCAGATCAAGTCTTCCCCGAAAAAAATACCCTATTCATTTGCCAAGAGCAAAGGCGTGCTGCTGCTGAAAGCCACCCCGGAAGGCGCAGAAGTGAGTCTGCGCGCGGATGCTGCCCCCTCCGTTCTGGCCGAAGTGCGCCGGGTGCTGGGCGTGCCGGTACAGGCAACCCGGATATCGGTTGCGGAATTTGAACGGGAACTGGCAAAAACTTACGGGCAGGTCGACGGCTCGGCAGCCTCCATGGTGGATGATGTCGAGCAGGACATGGATTTGTCGCAACTGGTGAACGAGCTGCCGAAGATCGAAGATCTGCTGGATGCCGACAGCGATGCGCCGGTGATACGCATGATCAACGCACTGCTCACTCAGGCGGTGCGTGAAAATGCCTCTGACATCCATATCGAGCCGTTCGAGACACGTTCTGCCGTGCGTTTTCGCGTGGACGGCACGCTCAAGGATGTGATCGAGCCGCACCGTGCCTTGCATGCGGCGATGGTGTCGCGCATCAAGATCATGGCGGAACTGGATATTGCCGAAAAACGCCTGCCGCAGGATGGGCGCATCACGCTGCGACTGGCGGGCAAGCCGGTTGACGTGCGTGTTTCCACCCTGCCGACAGGGCATGGAGAACGCATCGTATTGCGCCTGCTCGATAAGGATGCCGGGCGGCTGGAGCTGACTCGCCTGGGTATGGAAGGGAATACGCTGGCGGCGATGGATGCACTGGTACGCCAGCCGCACGGCATCGTGCTGGTGACCGGCCCCACCGGTTCGGGAAAAACCACCACGCTGTATGCCGCGCTGTCGCGCATTGATGCTGCCGTGACCAACGTCATGACGGTGGAAGACCCGATCGAATATGACCTGGATGGCATCGGCCAGACTCAGGTCAATCCGCGTATCGAGATGACTTTTGCGCGCGCGCTGCGCGCCATTTTGCGCCAGGATCCCGATGTCATCATGATAGGCGAGATACGCGATCTGGAAACCGCGCAGATTGCGGTGCAGGCGAGCCTGACCGGGCATCTGGTGCTGGCGACCCTGCATACCAACGACACGGTCAGTTCGATCACGCGCCTGACCGATATGGCCATCGAACCTTTCCTGCTGTCATCCAGTCTGCTCGGTGTGTTGGCGCAACGTCTGGTGCGCACATTGTGTACATCTTGTCGCCTGGCCTATCAGCCTGACTCCATTGAGCAAGCCTTGTTCGATAACGATATGCGGCCGTTCCAGCTATATCGGCCTGCCGGTTGTCCCGCTTGCAATCACACCGGTTATCGGGGGCGAACGGGTATCTATGAATTGTTGATGATGGATGACGGCTTGCGCCATTTGATACATGACAGAGCCTCCGAGCAGACCTTACGCGAGTATGCCCTGCAACACGGCATGCACAATCTGCGTCAGGACGGCATGCGATTGGTCGCTTCCGGCGTGACCTCGCTGGAAGAGTTGCTGCGCGTCACCCGCGAATAATATGGCGGCTTTCAGTTATCAGGCACTCGATAGCAAGGGCCGACTGCTGCGCGGTGTGGCTGAGGCCGACACCCTGCGTCTGGCGCGGGCGGCTTTGCGCGAGTCTGCGCTGACCATCATCGCCATCGAAGCGCTGTCTCAGGATGCCATGCAGTCCGGTCGTGAAGGACGCTGGCGGCGTGGCAGCCTGTCGGCTGCGCAGCTGAGCCTGATTACCCGCCAGCTCGCCACCTTGCTGGCTGCCAGCCTGACGCTGGAGCAGGCATTGAACGCGCTGATCGAACAAAGCGAAAATGAAAAGGCCAGGCAGGTGCTGGCCGGGGTGCGTGCAGAAGTGCTGGGCGGGCAGACCTTTGCCAAGGCGCTGGGGCGATATGCCTTTGTCTTTCCCGAATTGTACCGCGCCCTGGTCACAGCGGGAGAGGCGTCCGGCGAACTGGGGAGCGTCATGCTGCGTCTGGCCGATTACACCGAGTCTCGCCAGGCCTTGCGGCAAAAGGTCGTGCTGGCCTTTGTTTATCCGGTGATCGTCACGCTGGTGGCCTTGCTGGTGGTCGGCGGTCTGCTAATTTATGTCGTGCCACAGGTAATCGGCGTGTTCGAGCAATCGCACCAGACCTTGCCGCTGCTGACCCGTTCGCTGATCTGGCTGAGTGACAGCCTGCAGCACAGCTGGGGTTATCTGTTGCTGCTGGCTGCAGCATGCGGTGTGGCGATACATTTCATGTTGCGCCAGCCCCGCTTGCGTTATCAGGCGCATCTGCGCTTATTGAAATTACCGGTGGCCGGGCGTTTGGTGCGCGGAATCAATACCGCACGCATGGCCAGCACGATGGCGATTCTGGTCGGCAGCGGCGTCCCGCTGATGGCGGCGTTGAATGCGGCAGCGGGCGTGGTGAATAATCTGCCGATGCGACAGGCGCTGGATGAAGCCGCCAAAAAGGTGCGCGAGGGGGTCAGCCTGAGTCGCGCCCTCGCAGCATCCGGTTATTTTCCGCCCCTGTTGATTCATCTGATCGCCAGTGGCGAGGCCAGTGGCCAACTGGATGAAATGCTCGAACGTGCGGCAGCACAGCAGGAACAGGAGGTCGGCAATCACACCGCCATTCTGACCGCTTTACTTGAGCCGCTGCTGATCCTGACGATGGGCGTGGTCGTGCTGCTGATCGTGCTGGCCATCTTGATGCCCATCATAGACATGAACCAGATGGTACGTTGAAGCCGGGAGGCGCTACTCTGCCCCAGAGCGAAATTTGCTCAGAGCGAAATCCCGTAGACGTCGGGAGAAACTTCCGGCCCCAGGTTGTTGAGCAGTTCGCCCAGCATGGCCTGGAATCCGGGTGCGGCATGTGCCGTGCCATTGAAATGAAATTTCCGAGCGGGTGACCAGTTGCCCTGTCCCTCAAGCAGTAAAGCGCCGTTCAGCGTCGTCAAGACCGCATTCAGACTATCCTGTTTCGCCACAATATCAATCTGGTAATCGCCCAGCGGATGAACCGCAGACATGGCGGAACTGGCATTGCTCCAGCGGGTTCTGGCATTGCCTTGCAGATGATCGTCCGAATAACTGAGTTGCGGGCTTTCGATCAGCAGACTGCCACCAAGCCGGGCGGGTCTCAGATAAGGCGATAATTCTCCTAAAACTTCTGCGGGCAAGGGCAACAGAACAGGCGTCAGGGTGACAGATTTCCGGCTGAGTGTCAGTTCCATCGGCGTGACAGAATCGTCCCAGCTTAACGCTGCATTGAGTTGTCCACGCAGCAAGGCAAGCGGCCTGATATGCCATGAGAGCGTATGAAGCGGAATACCGGCGTTTTTACCGCTGTGCAGCACAGGGGTGGCACTGCCGTGCCAGATCGTCCCCTGACAATTTGCCAGAGACAATCGTGCCGCACTGAAATGTTGAACGGGTAGAATGAGCAGACTCGCAGGTGCAGTGATGAATAACAGGCCGATAAAATACGTTGCGCCAAACAGTGCCAGATTGCGTGTTTTATTCACAGTGTATTGCCATTGGTCAGCGTGGCGCGGATGGCAACCATGCCGGGTTCCGCAAGCTGTGTGACGGTAATCGAATCAACGCGAATGTGTTGTGCACTCTGTAATTCGCGCAGCCAGATCAGCCATTTCTCAAATGAAACAGAGGTAACGGTGAGGCGTACCCCGTTGGGTTCCTGCGGGATCAGGGTGGTCAGCGCGTCGCGCAACTGATGTCTGCTGGCAGATTCCTCGACGGCGGTTTTGACCGCCAGCGCATCCATCACAGCCAGTTGCGGACGGTGGCGTATTTCCTCGACTTGCGTTCCGGCGCGGCGCATTTGTTCGGCTTGTATGCGCAGTTGCGGTAGTTTTTCATGCAATTTGCCGACCGCGTCATGCGCGGGTTGCCACAACAGAAAATAGGCCAGCAGCGGCAGAGCGAATGACGCACCGATCAGGATGGCCCGCCGTTCACCCAACGGACGCGCATCCCAGTGTTGCAAACGTAATGTTTTCAGATAAGCGCTCATCTCAGACCTTCCAGTGAAAGTGTCAATTTTGCCTGTGAGCCATCGCCCAGGTCATGCAGATCGCTGGTGCGTACCCTTATGCCACGACTTTTCAGCTTACCTGCCAGTATCTCGAAGTCGGCAGCCTGGGGCAGCTTGAGGTCGAGTTCAAGTTTGCCCGACTCATAATTCAACCCCCGCAGCGTGCCGCTACCCGGCGTACCCAGTGCCTGGGTTGCGTTATCCAGTAAAGGAATGAAGTCGGTGTCGTCGGCGATGCCAGCCGCATGGCGCAAGCCGGCCAGATTGCGTTGCATTTGCAGCGGGGCATCCACCAGTGTGGTTTCATCACCAAAGGCTGCGTGAAAAATCTGCTCCTCTGTTTGCATCAACGCACGTTTCTCCTGTGCGAGCAAAGTCCACTCGATGTGCGTACCGATGATCTCTATGAGCAGTGCCGCGAGCAGAATAAACAGTAAAGGGCGCAGTTTGGTCAAGCCGTCAAACAATCGTATGGGCGGTGCGAAGTCGCCCCACAGCAAATTGGGCATCGCAGCGCTGATCGGCGCACGTCGCCAATCCCACGTCTCACCCAGGATCAGCGGAACAGGCAAGTCCCACGCAGGCAAAACGGTTTGCGCAGCAGTATCGACAAATCGCAGTTCAATCCGGCGCGGCGCGTTAATGCCCGTGGCTGTCAGACTGAGGTGCAGCGCCAGCGGCGGGGTGTCGTGATTGCCGTTATCGAGCGCTAGTCCAGTGGTGGGCGAGCTGCGCAGAAAGCCGCTGCACCCGTCCCAGACCAGCGTCCAGGTGTCGGCGTGCAGGGCAGGCATGAGCGTTTCGGCTATCAGGCGGCTAAGCGGTAAGCCCGCTGCAGTGGTCGATGCGACGATCTGTTTCAGCCATGACTTCGCCATGACGGACACTGCTATCGTGCCCGGTGCCGAGGCTGTGGCGGGAACGGCGTGAATATCATCGGGGTCAGTCAGTGTGTGTTCTTCGGCGATGAAGGGCAGGGCGGCTTGCCAGCGTTGTTTGCTGCCGGGAGGCTGTTGCGTGGTGAAGATCAGTACCCGGTCGGCCGAGAGTATGCCGATGCAGTCGCGAGTCCTGGGCATGGCGGATAGCGGCGACAGACCCTGTTGCAATACCGCGCCAGACTTATCGCACAGTGCCCAGGTGCAGGGGCTGGCGCTATCCCGCCACTGAGCTGAAAAATAGATACGCAGGATGTTCATGATAAAGCCACCAAAGTCAGAATGCCCAGCAGGACGGGTTGATGCAGCAAATAAATCAGCAGGCTATGGCGACCGGCAAATGCCAGTTGTCGTAAACCGGGTCGGGGGCCTGCCGGCAAGGCAGGATAGGGCTTGCTGAAAATCAGTTTGCCGATGAAGATGCCTGCCAATACCACGCCAAACCACGGGAAGAACGGCACGTAATCTTCGGTGAGCGGCTTGTAAGTCATGAATCCCAGCCATTGCAGCGGCGGTGCATTGAACAGCGGGTTACTATAGAACCATCCAGCCGCCAGTACCAGCACCGCGACCGCCAGATTGGTGTAATGCAAGCGTACAAACAGGCGTCCAGCCAGGCTGGCAAACAGGATGAAGTGCAGGATGCCAAAGAAGATGAAACTCTCCGGAAACATCAGATAGCTGCCCAGCGATACGGCAAGGCAGGCCGCCAGCAGTCTGCCTTGCCTGCGCCAGAATGAAGTTGAATCCGGTCGTTGCGCGTTGAGCACCAGACTGATGCCCACCAGCAACAGGAACAGGCTGACGATAGCGGCGCGGGCAGTCAGCCAGAACGGTGCATTATTGAAGTCCTGATGTATCCAGCCGTGGTAATTCAGATCAAAACTGAAGTGGTAGGCGATCATCAACACAATCGCAAAACCGCGCAGTGCATCTATCATTGCATAGCGCGGCGGCGCAGCCGCGCGTATGTCAGCTGCGGGCATGACGGCTGTGACAAGCGTTTTTCTGGCGTGTTTGCTCATTGGATGTTCTGCCACACGACAGTCGGCCAGCCCCCTGTGCGCTGTAAGAGCGCCTGGGTGGTAACCTGAGAATTGGCGACACGGGCGCGCCCGGTGACCCAGAAAAAATCACTTCTGACGGAAAAATCCTGACTGTTCATTTGTGTACCATTTCGAGGCAAGTGTTGCTGAAAATCGATCATGTTTTTGTAAGGTTTGCCGCGTCGCTGCTGCACCAGCGTGCGCGCGTCCGATAAACTCATATCCGGTATGACGGCTGCCAGCACTTCGGCCGGTGCGAAATTGACATTGATGGGCAGCAAGAGCGGCAGTACGCTGACAAAGGGCCGCAAACGCTCGATGCTGTGTACGTCAAATCCTTTTATACCCGATAACTCGCCCAGTTCCACCAGCGGACTATTCGCGCTTAGGTAAGGCTGTGGCAGTGACAAGTAGTAAGCATCCTCAGCGCCTCCCGGATATTGGGTCTCACTGTCGGCATCCATCCAGTCTGCCAGGACAACAGCCAGTCCGCCATCCAGACCGAGCAGACCCAGCAGGCGCTGGAATTGTGCGATGTCGGGTGCACTGCTGACGCCGTTACGGACCAGATTATTCAGGTTAAACAGTCCTTGCCTGTCCTCGATCACGCCTGTCACTTCGCCGTTATCAACCGGCATGGCTGGCAGGTGCAGTGTCCACATTTCTCCCGCGTGGTCGCTGCTGGTTGCGCGGGCATCATCGGCCAGCACGGCACGCGCCCAGTCTATCCCTGCAATGCCCAGCCGTCGTGCTTGCGCCCGGTCAAACTGATTTTCAACCTGGCGCTGCCATAGTTGCTGCTGCTGCGCCAGATGGCTCGCCAGCACCGTTGCCAATGCCACGATGAGCAAAACCATGATGATCGCAACACCGCGTTGATGATGAACAGGCTTCATTGCAGCGCGAAAATACGGGTGACTTTGTCACCACTGGATAAAGTGAGCGACACTTCAGTCGCTTGTGGCAGACCTCCGGTGCTATTCGACGGGGGCCATTGTGTTTGCCAGTTGCCCAGTGTGTCGAGGTAGCGCAATTTGAATTCGCGCACGCCTTCCAGCAATGGATAGCGCAGCGGCCTGATGCGTTCCGCCTGATCCGGTGACGGCTGGCGCAACATAACGATCTTTCCTTGTTCCAGACGATAGGCAATGCGTTGCGGTGGCAGCAGTGCAAATCCCTGATCCGTGATGCCGGCGCGGGTAAAAATCAGTTCCGCATCATCCTCGCCGACCACCACGGCGTGGCCTGTCCATTCGGGCTGTGATTGCCCCCCAGCATCACGCACGCGCCTGTGCACGGCCTGTGCGATGTCATGTTCTAGGCGGGTAAAGAAAAATGTCAGCTGTTGCCATTTGCGCGTTTCGGCGGCGACGCTTATGCGGGTTTGAATCACCGCATCCAGGCTGCGATAGCCTGCCACTGATAACAGCGTCAGAATCACCAGCGAGACCAGCAATTCGACCAGGGTAAATCCACGATGTTGATTTTGCATATTCATTGGCGCGGGAATTGCACCAGATAGCCGCTCAGGTGGCGCAGTGTGTGCTGCGGTTGTTCCGCTGAGGCGATGCTGACTTCAATGCGGCGAAACGCCGGATTGGGCGTAGAACTGATTTTTTCATCCCAGAAAAACTGCAGTCCTGCCTGCACCTCTACGCCTTGTTGCGACCCGACGGGTAACCAGTCGCCGCGCCCGGCATGCAATGCGAGGCGGTTTTGCGCCACCCAGTCGGCCAGCAGTCGTTGGCGCAAGTCATCTACGTGGCGGGTGCTGGCGCCCGTTGCTCGCAATACGGCCGTCAGTGCGATGGCGAGTATGGCCAGCGCGACCAGCGATTCGAGCAAGGTAAAACCCCTTTGAAAATGAGACGGCGAAATCTTCATGGCAGCGCTTCGCCCGTTTGCTTATCCATAGCAGCACTCACTTCACCGGTGCTTTTTCCGATGACGCTGGCGTTGCCGTATTGGTTGCCGAGACTGATGCGAAACGGCAGAGTAAAGCCGTATGCGCTCATGGATAACTTGTCGCCGGGTTTGGTCATTAACGCTTCGATACTCACCTGGCTGATGCGTATGCCCTCCGGCAACTCGCGCGGGCGAAACAGCGTGTCGTCCTCAATCCTCACCCAGTCGTTGTACGCATTTTTTTTCCAGAAACGGTAATGCGACGCCTCGCCCGACCATCCCATCGTTTGCCCGCTGGCTTGTGCTTCCAGTGTCGCATTCTCCAGCAACAGCGCCAGCCGTTCGGCTTCCTGGCGCAGCACGGCGCGGTTGTCCGGCATCAGTTGTACCATGGTCATGCCGAGGGTGATGCCGATGACCACCAGCACCACCAGCAATTCAACCAGCGTGAAACCATGCTGAGGACTGAGGATTGAACGCCGATCACTCATATCCGGGCAATTTACAAATCCCACGACCCGATGTCCGCATCATTGCCTTCACCCCCCGCCTCACGATCAGCGCCGAAGCTCATGATGTCCACATCGCCGTGCAAGCCGGGTTGCAAATAACTATATGGACTACCCCAGGGGTCTTTGGGTAGTTTTTCCAGATAACCGTTACCTTTCCAGTTCTCGGGGACAGGCGCGCTGGCAGGTTTTTTGACCAGCGCCTGCAAGCCCTGTCCGGTGGTGGGGTAGCGCATGTTGTCCAGCTTGTAGAGTTTGAGCGCCTGCGAAATCGCACCTATGTCCTGCCTCGCTGCCGTGACGCGCGCCTCGTCGGGACGGCTCATCACTCTGGGTACGATCAACGCTGCAAGTACCGCGATGATGACGATGACGACCATCACCTCAATCAGGGTAAAACCGCGTGAACGGGAAAATGAATTATTAATGTATTTCATGAGTTTTCAGAGCGATTAGCGTTCAATTCAAGTGCCAGCAGTGTACCAAACTTCCTTGTCGTATGCGGATAACAACGCCCACATCCTGTCCACGCCAACCTTACTGACACTGGACAACGAGGAGGCCAAAATAGTCATCGGGCAGAACGTGCCCTTCATCACAGGTTCATACGCAGTGTCGGCTGTTGCTGCAAATGCCCTGGGTAGGGCCGCTGATTCGCGGCATCAACACCTCGCGCTTTGCCAGTACGCTTGCCATTCTGGTTGGCGGCGGCGTGCCGCTATTATCTGCATTGTCTTCTGCTGCGCGGGTGATGACCAATATGATATTGCGCGAGGCAATTGAACATTCCATCAAGCTGGTGCGTTAAGGAACGAGCCTGGCTCGTGCGCTGAGCGAAACCAGGGCATTCCCGCTGCTGCTGGTTCACTTGATCGCCAGTGGTGAGGTGAGCGGAAAGCTGGAACAGATGCTGCAACGTGCCGCAAGCCTGGAAACGCAAGCGCTGGAGCGATGCCTTGCAGTATTCCTCATCGCCTTAGCCTTCTCCGGGATATGTCAGATCAGATGTTGCTATTTGCTGTGCGATATAGGTCTCATCTGCCACGTTACCCAGCTGAGCTGTAACCATTTTCCGGCGCGGTGCAGCCGCAATGCCGCAAATAAAACTCCACCGACTACCAGGGTGGCTGGGTGTTTTTTGACAAAACGCAGAGCAGTCAACCCCTGGTCGACCCGTGCCAAGGGCACGCGCCAAAGCTCAATGTCTTTCGCCAGTGCGATGCGTTGTGCCGCGGATTGCGCGATCAGACGTTCACGCCGCTCAGCAATCCGGGTCAGTTTTTTGTTCATAAACGGGAAGCGAGTTGCTGCCGATCTTTGGATAATTCCAGCAGGCTTGCTGCAAATATTCTCGGTTTTGTTTTTATCTTGTGCAGGGCGAACAACCATGCCGCGACTCCACCAGACAGGAACAATCCGGCGAGTATCCCCAGAACCAGGATGCGCTGTGTGTCCCAGAATACGACCACAAGCAGTATCGTTGTCAGTAACACACCAACCGAGAGACAAAACAGGGCGGTCAATACCAATGTCAGCAATGACAACCAATGCTCCCGATCTTCATCAAGGTCTGCGGATAGCAGTTCAAGACGAGTTTGCACGACGGCAGTCAGGGTCGCAGCGAACTTGCCCAATGAATTGAGCAGACCCTCACCCCCGTTGTATGTTTTTCCAGTCATGGCCGAATGATTAGCGACGACCGATGAGCAAACCGATTACCACGCCGACACCGGCAGAGACACCCATGGCTGGCCACGGATTTTCATGTACGTAAGCGTCAGTCGCCTTGGCGGCAGCCTTGGTTTTTACCACTAGCTCAGCTTGCGCATCTGCCATCCTGGATTTTGCGACTTTGAGGGACTCTTCCACCCTGGTGCGTACTTCGGCCAGCTTCTCACCGCTCTGGTTGGCCGTGGCTTTCAGCAGCGCTTCCGTATCCGTCACTACGTCCTTGAAATCGTCGATCAGCTGTTCCTTTGTAGATTCATAAGACAATTTGTTCATGCTTTTCTCCATGGTTAGTTTTATTGCAGATAAAGAGGTATTCGAAGTGCAGAATGTTGTTATAAACCTCTGCCCCGAATGATGCGTATCAATATCACCACGATCGCAATAACCAGCAGAACGTGAATGAATCCGCCAATGGTGTACGAGGAAACCAGGCCAAGTGCCCAGAGGATAAGTAAGACTATCGCGAGAGTTTCAAGCATTTTTATCGCTCCGGGTAAGGCCGGCAAACTCGTTGCCGGCTATTGGTTAACTTATCGTTGAATGATGTTGCCGTTATTGTCAGAGAGAATGATTTCCACGCGTCGATTTAATTGGCGACCGGTGACAGTATCATTGCCCGCAACCGGATATGCTTCACCATAACCGCGTGTAGCCACACGGTTGCCGTTGACTCCCTTGTCGATCAAGGCAGTCCGCACGGCGTTGGCACGGCGGTCAGAGAGCTCCAGGTTATAGCTGTCGCTGCCGGTGCTGTCGGTATGGCCTTCGACCAATACATTGTGTTTCGGATATTGGTTGAGGAAATCAGCCAGCTTTTGCACGTTGTGCATGCCTCCCGATTTAAGCTGCGCCTTGTTGGTGTTGAACAATACGTCGCCCAGCGTAATCACCAGGCCGCGCTCCGTTTTCTGGGCATTCAATTCCTTGAGCTGCTGTTCCTGTTGCTCGATGAGTGCTCGGTTACGTTGCGCCTGGGCGTCGGCAGCTGCCAAGTCAGCCGCTTGTAATTTAGCCTTTTCATCTGCTGTTGCCAGGTCAGCCGCTTGCAATTTAGCCTTTTCATCAGCTGTCGCCAGATCAGCCGCTTGCAATTTAGCCTTTTCTTTTGCGGTCGCCACCTGTTGTTTGGCTGCATCGGCTTCGGCCGTTCTCGCTTCGAGACGAACTTCCGTACGTTTTGCGCTGGCGTTGGTGACCGCCAGTTCAGCCGTTTTCCGGCTGGCGGTTGCCTGTGCGATGCCGGCTTGCTGATTGGCTATGTAGGCCAGATGATTGACCGCATCGGTGCCTTGCCCCTTGCTGAAGGCAGCATCCGCCCTGGTCAGCGTGTCGCCCGCCTCTTTCAACTCCAGTGCGGCCAGACTGACGACCTCCGGGTTGGCCCGTGCACTGTTGTAGCTTTCATGTGCCGCATTAAGCGCCGCATTTTGTGGCGCAGACGTGGTGCCGCAAGCCGATAGTATCGAGACTGCGATCAAGGTAAGCGGCAGATATAGATTTTTTTTCATGATGAACTCCATATGATGGTTATTGGGCTTTACGGTCAAGTTCTTTGCGCAACACGCGATTATCTTCCTGCAAGGCATCCGAGGCCTTTTTCGCTTTGGCCGAACGTGCTGTCATCTCGGCCAGTTTTGCATCGACCAAGGCTTCTTCTGCCAGCAGTTTGGCTCGCGCATAATTCTTTTCGCCCATGGCGCGTTCGGCTGCGTCCATTTTTTCCATCGCGGACTTGAGTTGCAGCGGCGCGAACTCATTGCCGCCAGCGCTGCTTGCATTGTTTACCGCAGCTCTGGAAACAGCCATTTGTTCTGTGGGTGCGGGAACGGACGGAGCGCTTGCGCAACCCGCCATGAAGATTGCAACAGCGACAGCTGTGCCGATACTGCTCATTTGAAACGATTTGAAGCAGTTAATTTTTTTCATGATTTATCCCATCCATTGAATTAAGCGTAGAAACAATCGTTGCAATAAGTAACTACCGCGACCACAACGATTTTCAGTTTTACAACAGTAACCAAAGCGGTAAAGTGAATTGCGTGTTCCTTGGATATCACTTAGCCTTTTATCGTTCGTCATCTAATCTTCCAGGTACTCATCGTATGGCGCAAAGATGCCATCTTCCGTGCGGTGTCGCACATATCAGCAGGAGGTCGCTCGAACCCGGCTAGTTTGAACCGTTGTCGCCTGATGCAATGTCGCTCTTGAGAATTCGTCGCGAGTTGGTTTTTTGCATGGCGCGGACTCGCCAACTCAGGAGTAGCCAGCCTAATCCACCCCGTGCACCGGACATGAGCAGAGGTACTTTCGCCGACGGCAATCTCCATGTCGGCAATTGTTGTCGATTCCATTTTCCCGTGCCGCTCTCCTTATGTGCGCCAACGAACAGAGCATCGCGACCGGAAAAGAGATTATTCACAAACCAAAATAATGTCATGGTTTCGGTTGATCTGATTTTGAGTTTAACGTGAAGCTCGCGTAGCGATTCGTTCGCTTGGCTTCGTCCCCTCGCTGCGCTCTCCCCACATGGGGAGAGCGCAGCGAGGAGGTGAGGTGAGGTGAGCGGGCATGCGAGTTTCATTATCAGGGGTGGCTGCTCACCATGC
>JAUSLX010000061.1 GCA_030645775.1 Gallionella sp.
AGGCGGATGCACCCGCCACGATCATCTTCGGCTTGTGTTCTGTCGCCAGCGCTTGCACCTGGTCGTAGTCGATTTCTTCCTTGTCGTTCAGGCCATACTGGATCGCGTTGTACAGCTTGCCGCTGATATTCACCGATGCGCCGTGGGTCAGATGGCCGCCATGCGCCAGCGACATACCCAAAATAGTGTCGCCCGGCTTCAATACCGAGACATAAACCGCCTGATTGGCTTGCGAACCGGAATGCGGCTGCACGTTGGCATATTCCGCGCCGAACAAGGCCTTCGCGCGGTCGATCGCCAGTTGCTCTGCCACGTCCACATATTCGCAACCGCCGTAATAGCGCTTGCCCGGATAGCCTTCGGCATACTTGTTGGTGAGCTTGCTGCCCTGCGCTTCCATCACCGCACAGCTGGTGTAGTTTTCAGAAGCGATCAGCTCGATGTGATCTTCCTGACGCTGGTTTTCATGCTGAATCGCGGCCCACAATTCCGGGTCCGTGACGGCAATGGTATTTTTGCTTGAGAACATGGCGGATATTCCTGATAAAAAATTTTAAGGTCGCGAATTCTACCATGCAGGAGCACAAAAATAACGCTGCGCTATGGTATGGCACGGTTCATTCGGTCAACTGTCATTTCAAATCTCATTCAAAAATACGCCAGGTTTAATCAGCAACCTGCGACCGTCATTCCTTCGACCAGTATCGAGCCGCACTGCCTTGAGCCCTGCACCAGCACGTCGTTACCGACGGCGACGATGTTGCGGTACATGTCCTTGAGATTGCCCGCGATGGTGATTTCATGCACCGGATATTGTATCTGGCCGTTTTCCACCCAGAAGCCCGCCGCGCCGCGCGAATAATCGCCGGTGATGGAATTGACCCCCTGCCCCAGCAACTCGGTCACCAGCAGGCCGCGCGTCATGGTCTTGAGCAAACCATCCAGACCAAGCGTGCCGGTGGGTTGCAAAATCAGGTTATGGTTGCCGCCCGCGTTGCCGGTTGAACGCAACCCCAGCTTGCGCGCCGAATACGTGCCCAGAAAATAGCCGCGCAACACGCCATCTTCGACCAGGTTACGCCGCTGTGTTTTCACCCCTTCGTCATCGAAGACACCGGAAGCCAGTCCTCTGGGAATGTCCGGGATGTCGGCGATATTGATGTGGGGCGAAAAAACCTGCTGATCGAGTTGATCGAGCAAAAATGACGACTTGCGATACAGACTACCGCCGCTCACCGCGCCGACGAAGTGTCCCAGCAGACTGGCTGCTACCGATGCGTCGAACAGCACCGGAACCTGCATCGTGGCTATCTGCCTTGCACCCAGGCGGCGCACCGTGCGTTCTGCGGCGATGCGGCCTACCTGTTGCGCGCCCAGCAAATCGCCTGCGCGCCTTGCCACGCTGTACCAGTAATCGCGTTCCATCGCGTCGTCCTGCCCGGCGATGACCGAACAGCTCAGGCTGTGACGCGAAGTCGGATAGCCGCCGACAAATCCCAGGCTATTGGCAAAGACGAACTGCGCCTCATGCACGTTCACCGTCGCGCCTTCAGAGTTCTGAATGTGCGCATCCGCATCCAGCGCGGCCTGTTCGCACTCCTGAGCCAGCGCGATGGCTTCATCCACCGACAAATCCCAGGGATGGTACAAATCCAGATCAGGAAAATCACCCGCCAGACTGTCCGCTTCCGGCAGGCCCGAACAATCGTCTTTTGCGGTGTAGCGCGCGATGGACAGCGCCGCATCCACCGTGTCGCGCACGGCTTGCGAAGAGAAATCGGAGGTGCTGGCATTGCCGCGCTGCTGCCCCAGATAAACCGTAATCCCCAATCCCTTGTCGCGATTGTATTCTATGGTTTCAACCTCACCCTGGCGCACCGTAACCGCTTGGCCGAAACCTTCGGAGACTTCAGCGGATGCCGCCGTCGCGCCTTGCCGCCTGGCATAGTCCAGCATGTCCTGGGCAATATTGCGCAGCGTGTCAGCCGAGTTGGAAAATCGATCACTGGCGGGTGAGTTTGGCGCGGATGAGGTAGGTTTGTTCATAACTTCAAGCTGTAAAATGACGAAAGGCGCTATCATAGCAGCATCTCAGCAGCCACATTGCACACCATGAACCCGCACGACGAAACACCAAATTCAAAAAACCATCAAGATATCAACGAGTTCGACGCAAGTGACGAACAGGATGACTTCGACAACGATGAGCAGGAGAGCCTGCTTGACGAAGATGAACAGTACGACGATGAAGATCAGGACGATGAGGGCGATCAGGACGACGAGGATCAGGACGCTGCACCTGCTCCAGCCAGACCACAAGGTCGCGGCTTGCGCAGCCTGCCCGTCGTCGAGGAAGAAGAGCTGCCGCCCAGCAAGACCAAGATAAAAAAGCAGATGCACGACTTGCGGGACTTGGGAGAGGAACTGACAGAGCTGGGGAAAGACCAGCTCGCACAACTCGACATCCCGGAGTCCTTGCGAGATGCGATACGCGAGATGCACCGCATCAAAACATTTGGCGCCAAACGCCGCCAAATGCAATACATAGGCAAGCTGATGCGCGATGTGGACACCGCGCCCATCATCGCCAAACTGAATACCTGGAAAGGCACATCACAACAGCATATCGGCTATATGCACCAACTGGAACGCTGGCGCGAACGTCTGCTGGAAGAAGATAGCGCGCTTACCGAACTGTTGACCGCCTATCCGCAAACCGATGTGCAACGCCTGCGCACGCTGATACGCAATGCACTGAAAGAACGTGAAACAGGCAAACCCGCCAAAAATTTCCGCGAACTGTTTCAGGTACTGCGCGAGACCATACCAGAGCCGACGTGAGTGGTGAGTGGTGAGTGGTGAGTGATGCAAATTAAACCTTGCCACTTGCCACTTACCGCCTTTAATGCCTTTTCGCCAGCTCCGGATGTTTCTCAACCACCATTCGATTCAATACTTCCATGACATCGGCGCTGCTTGTCTCGGCTTCCGCCATCGCTGCAATCATGTCCGTCTGCACCTTCTCATCATGTTCCCAGCCGGCATCAAGCAAGGACATCGCCTTATGCGCACCGACATGCACCTGAGTATGCGGTTGAAGCAGGGCGCGATAAGAAGGCAAATCACCGAACACCTCTTTACCCATTCCCTCATACCACTTGCCCAGACGGCAGTTGTGATGATCTACGCCTATCGCCTTGCGCAAGTCATCATCTTCCGGGCTGTTAATCAGCGCATAAGCACGTTGTTTGTAAATAACGTGATCCACCTTAATCAGTGACGCAAAGCTTAAATCCTGCGCGTAGTGCGCGCTGCTCAGTGTCACTTTGGCGGATTGATAAAATCTGCCAAATTTCTCTTCCAGGCGCGCAATCACACCTTGGGATGCCTGGGCAATCTCATGCATTTCTTCTGAATCCGCCAGCATCTTGCTGGCCTCGCCCTGCAACATCAACATCACGCGCCCAATGGATTCGGAGGCATTTTTGGTGTTTTCAGCGAGCTTGCGCACTTCATCGGCCACCACGGCAAAACCACGCCCCGCTTCACCTGCCCGGGCAGCTTCAATTGCCGCATTCAACGCCAGCAAATTAGTCTGATCGGCAATCGAGGTGATCAGTCCGACCGCCTTGTTGATTTCCGTGCTGCGCGCATTCAGCTGAGTAATGGCCGCATTGGCACTTTCGACACGCTCCGTGATTCCGGATAACCTTGCCACGATATCCTTGACCGAGGACTGGCTGGCTTCCGCGTCTTCACTGGTACGCTGTGCCAATTTGGCGAGCGCCTCCATGTTGTCGGTAATAATCTTCAAGTCCTGCTGATTGGAAGCCAGGTTGCCCAACAAATTATGGGTGTTCAAATGATGCGCCCTGGACAACAGACTATTACGCATCGCGCCCTTCTTCTGCTCCACCATGCCCCCCAGCAAAATATTCTGGTTGGACAAGCCCTTGTTAAATCCGCCGTGCATCCCGCCATTCATCGCAACACGATGAAAATCTCCGTCCAGATTGGCGCGAAAACTGGTTTCCTGCTCACGAAAGAAGGCGCCCAGCTGATCCAGCATATCGTTTACGTTCCAGCACAACTTGCCGATTTCATCGCTATCCGAAATCCCGGTGATGCGCTTGTTAAAACTGCCCATTGCAACGCTTTTAATCACCTCGTTCAACTGGGTAAGCGGTGCCAGCCAGCGCTTGACCAGCCATTGCCCCAGCGCGGAGACCGCGATGCCCACTACCAGGAATACCAGCATAAAAACCTCAACGCCATGCAGCGCGAAGCTGGTCAGAATGATCGCCAGGGTACCGAAGGAAAACGACCAGAGCAGCGCCGAAAACTTAGATTGCAAGGATAAGTTCATCATAGCTGAGCCCCTTTTCAGTCAATACATTAACGAGTAATTGCGTGGAGGCCGCAATGGCATTCGCCGCTCCGGCCTTTTTTTCCGCCTCCAGCATGGCGGCATATAACCCCGTTACGGTCTGTATCCCGCTTATCCTGGGCTTGCGACGTATCGAGAAATATCCCGTAACGTTACCCTTCGAGTCGAAAGTAGGCGTCACATTGGTAAACACCCAATAAAATCCGCCGTCTTTGGACATATTTTTGACATAGGCAAAACACTCCTGCCCGGCCTGAATTTTATCCCAAAGCAGCTTGAACACGCCGCGCGGCATGTCTGGATGACGGATGATATTGTGTTGCGTACCGATTAATTCGCTCTCGTCATAACCGGAAAATTCTATAAAAATCCGGTTGCCATAGGTGATACGTCCTTTGAGGTCCGTCATGGAAACGATAAAATCGTCGTCGCGCATCACTCGTTCAATCGATGTAGGTGTTATTGATCTTTTCATTTCTCCCCTCCTGCCTATAATTCCATACGGATTATTATTGTTTTATCGTTATATCTATCGGCAAAACGCCGCAAACCTTTAATATTCATTCAGGCTCACATGATAACCGCTGACGCAAGCTGGCAAAACAACGAACAGGAGCAATACATGACCGCTATTCTTTCGCACATCGCCCTCGAATCCGGCAAACAGCCTCAATACAGCATCATCTGGCTGCATGGTCTGGGTGCTGACGGTCAGGATTTTGTGCCCATGGTGGAGGAATTAAAGCTGCCTGTGGCGGTACGTTACCTCTTCCCGCATGCGCCAAAACGCCCGGTTACCCTCAACGGCGGGTTTTTCATGCGCGCCTGGTATGACATCACCAGCGATAAAATCGATGCGCAGCAGGATGTTGCGGGCATACGCAGCTCGCAAGCGGATATAGAAGCACTCATCGCACAGGAAGTGTCGCGCGGCATCCTGCCACATCATATTTTTCTGGCTGGTTTTTCCCAGGGAGGTGCCATCGCGCTCCATACCGCATTGCGCCAGACTGTGCCCCTGGCCGGCGTATTGGCCCTCTCGACCTATCTGCCGCTGGCTGAATCGGCTCAAGCGGAAGCCACCGCCATCTCACGAAAAACACCCGTCTTCATGGCGCACGGACGTGACGATACCGTCGTACCCTACAGCCTGGGCGCGACCTCAAAAGCGTTTTTACTGGCACAGGGCTATGACGTTTCCTGGCATGAATACGCCATGCAACACTCGGTAAACGAGAAGGAATTGCGCGATATTGAAGCCTGGCTTAAAAAAAGGATAGAAGAGCAGGACTGAGGACTGAAGAGCAGGACTGAGGAACGAGGACTGAGAACTGAGTAAAGCGTCAAAATCGGCGCACGCTCTTCCTCAGTCCTCAGTCCTCAGTCCTCAGTTCTAAAATTCGTACTCGACCTGCGCCCTGAAGGTATGGTTGGGCGTAGCGGTACTGGTGCCTATCAGCCAGGCGGCGTTGTACTTGATGGCCTGACGGTTGCCGAGCGCGAACTTTCCAAATGCCGCAGGGCCGACGCTGTGCAATTGCGCGTTCTGCGCGGACCAGTTATCCCATTTTCCCAGCTCGCCCATACCCTGCACGCCAAATTCAAAGCTGGGTTGCCAGCGGTATTTGACCTGCCACTGGTAAGCAAGGTTAGTGGCAAAAGGTACGCCGGTCTCGTCCGCCATGCCGAATGCGCGTTCAAAAATCAGATTCCCGTTCAATTGTATTTTGCCGAATTCTGTCTGCAACAAGGGGCCGAGCTTGATTTCCCAGGGCGCACTGCCGCTTAATGGCGCTTCCAGTTCTGCGACCAATCCAAATTCCACAGGGTATTTCCCGGTTTCGGTAAGCTGAAACTTGTTTTCCCATTCAGCCAGCGTCACGTTCTGGTTGCCGCTGCGTCCCTGTTTCAGGTAAACCTCGGTAAACCAGTATTCCGTCGCACCATAACCCAAACCCATACTGCTTACCTGCCTGAACGTGCCATCCTGTTGCCTGGCCGAACCGTGTTTGAAATCGATTTCCCGCTCGCCGTATTCGACTGTCGGAGTATAGATATAGGCTGCCGGGCCGGCATAGGCCATGCCGGTATGGAGGGCACCCAGACAAAGGACGAGAGTATTGAATTTATGATTCATTTAAGCAGCTCCTGTAGTTGAACGAATTGCGATACGCGGGCGATTGGCCCATTTCATGCCGACGACTATGGTGATCAGCGCGGTCAGGTAAAACACAATTTGCATACCCGCCGGACGCGCGTCATATCCGATCAGGCTGTGCAACACCATTCCCGGCAGTCCATTTTCAGGCAGCGCCGCCGAGGTATCCCACAGAGGGGCGGCAAGACTGGGCAACAAATCGGCCTGAATCAGAAAATGCGCGGCCTGCGAGGCCATACCAGCGGCCAGCAGCAACACCAGCACACTGGTTGTCGAGAAAAACCAGCGCATCGGCACACGCAGCAGCCCGGCATAAATCATGTAGCCAAGCGCGCTACCCAGCGTCATGCCGAGCAGGCCGCCCAGCAGCATCGATGATTGCCCCCCGCTCCCGGCTGCCGCGATGCCGTAGAGGAACAGCACGGTTTCCGATCCTTCTCTTAGCACGGCCAGCCCGACGATGATAAACAGCACCGAACAGGCACGGCGTCCGTCGCGGATCTCACCCCCGACAGAACGTGCGCTGCTCGCCAGCGCGGCACCGTGCGAGGCCATCCAGATGTTATGCCAGGCCAGCATCAGCACCGCAATGCCGAGCACGCTAGCATTAAAGATTTCCTGGCCGATACCGCTGGCCAGCGACCCGATCACATCGGTAAAGCTGGCGACCACGGCGGAGCCGGCCAGACCGGCCAGCACTCCGGCAGCCAGCCAGCGTCTGCTGTTTGGAACATCGCGCGTGGCCGCAGCGATGATGCCGATGATGATGGCCGCTTCCAATACTTCCCGAAAAACAATAATGGCGGTTCCGAACATGATTTGTTTCTCCTATCGGGCAATGATGACGCCTGTTGCACTCGCTTCATGGAATTCGCCAAAGAAGGGATAACGACCCGAATCAAGCGGACCTATATAGAGGGTAGTTTTACTGTTTCCGGCGATGACCTTCTCCCGGTTCAGCGCATGACTTTCAAATTCTTCCGGCGTAGCGTCCTGGTTCACGATCAGCAGTTTGATCTTTTTCCCGGACGGAACAATCAGCTCGGAGGGCTGAAAACGATGCTCTTTGATCACCAGGGTGTAGTCGGCATCGGCCGCAAAGGCTGCCAGCGGAAACAGCAGCGTGACTAATAAAATGTTTTTCATGGCTATCCTTTGTCGATTTAGGATGCAAATGATAATCGTTCTCATTTGCGATTGCAAGCATTTTCAGGCATGATGCAAAAAAATGAAAAGGAGACACCCACATGCACCAGCCAGAGCATTTGAAAAATGCCGGACTAAAGTCCACCGTGCCACGACTCAAGGTCTTGAGCCTGTTTGAATCAGGTACGGAACGCCACATGAGCGCAGAAGACGTGTACAAGCTATTGCTGGCGAGTGGCGATGATGTGGGACTGGCCACGGTTTACCGCGTACTGACCCAGTTCGAGCAGGCCGGCTTGCTGGTACGCCATTACTTCGAGGGCGGCAAATCGGTATTCGAACTCAATCAGGGCAAGCACCACGACCACATCGTCTGCCTGCAATGCGGGCGGGTAGAAGAGTTTTACGATGCGGGCATCGAAGCGCGCCAGGAAAAAATTGCTTCTGACCGCGGTTTCAGCATTCGTGACCATGCACTGCATATCTATGCTGATTGCACCAAAAAACAATGTCCGCACAAGGTCTGAGGCGACCCTCGATGCTGATTTCTGCATGATTCCCTGGCTGCTTGAAAACACGCCCTTTCCACCGATAACACAGGCCTTGCGCGAACCCGACGGTCTGCTGGCTGCGGGCGGCGAGCTCTCTGCCGTACGTTTGCTGGAGGCGTATCGTCAGGGGATTTTTCCGTGGTACACCCCCGGCGAACCCACCCTGTGGTGGAGTCCCGATCCGCGCATGGTGTTGATTCCGGGTGAATTCAAACTATCCGGTTCACTCGCCAAAATATTGCGCAGCAACAATTATCAGGTGCGCACGGACACCGCATTCGAACAGGTGATGCGCGCCTGCGCGGCGCCGCGCGGCGAGCAGCGCGGCAGCTGGATAGACGAACAGATGATAGCTGCGTACTGCGCGCTGCACAGACTGGGCTACGCACATTCTGTGGAAACATGGATGGATGGCAAACTGGTTGGCGGCTTGTATGGCGTGACCATAGGACAGATGTTCTATGGCGAATCCATGTATAGTCAGGCCAGCAACGCCTCAAAGATAGCGCTGGCGCATTTGACCCGGCAGATGGAACGCTGGAGTGCCCGCCATTTGACCCACGCCACGACAGGCATGATCGACTGCCAGATGTACACATCACACCTTGCCTCGCTCGGCGCGAAAAAAATTCCGCGCAGTGAATTCGTTGTGCGGCTGGAAGAATTGGTAAACTGCGCGCCTGTTACTGACTGGTCATTTGACGCCGACCTCTTTAAATGAGCTCGTTACACGACATCCCCATTTCCGCGCTACATTTTTATCTGAGCGCACCCTATCCGTGCAGCTATCTGCCCGGGTTACAGGCGCGCTCACAGGTCGCCACGCCCTCTTTTCTGATTAACGCCCCGCTGTATTCTCAGCTGGTCAGGCATGGCTTCCGGCGTAGCGGGAGCTACGTTTACCGGCCGCGCTGCGACGGGTGCGACGCCTGTGTGCAGTTACGCGTACAGGCAAAACAGTTCACGGCGAATCGCTCACAACGCCGTGCCTGGACGCAACACGCACAACTCAAGGCCACGCTGCATCCTCTGCAGGATCAGCCCGAATATTACGCACTGTATCAACGTTATCAACGCGCCCGCCACCCCGATGGCGGCATGGACAATGACGACTACGACGCCTACCAGACTTTTTTATTGCAAAGCCATATTGATACACTGCTGGTAGAATTCCGGGATGGTGGCGTACTGCGCATGGTCAGCGTGATTGATTTGCTCGGCGACGGACTTTCCTCGGTCTACACTTTTTACGATCCGGATTTGCCGCGCGCACGTTTCGGGGTGTACAACGTACTCTGGCAAATCGAACTATGCCGCAAACTCAAGCTGGATTTCGTTTATCTAGGTTACTGGATAAAAGATAGCCGCAAAATGTCGTACAAAACTCAATATCAGCCTGCGCAAGGTCTGCAAAATGGTATCTGGCAGACGCTGGACAGCGCTGACCTGAATTCCACCGAAGGAGTATCCACATCAAAACCCGATTAAGCATTTTTATCTCTGCGCTGCTGCTGCTACCGCTGGCAGGATTTGCCCTGAGCGGCGCCGAATGGAGCGCACCCGATAGCGCCGCTGCCAAAATAGCGGTCGGCGCCACCATCACCTGCATTTTCATGCTGATCAGCTATTTGCTGCTCATCAACAAGCTGGTCAAAATCAGCACGGGCAACGGCCCGCTTGCCAGTCAGCTCAAATATTATTTATCGCTGGGCGCGGCCAGTGTCGTACTGTGCTGGTTGCTGGTTTACCTGAATCTGTACACGGCCAGTTGGGCGACAGAGCAAGATGGCTCGGGCATTCTGTTTTCCATCCTGTTCGCGCTGTTGGCACCCGCCGTTTTGATTACCCGCGCCTTGCTTGGCTCCGTTCATGGCTTGCTGAAATTTCTGGCGCGCGGCCCCGCCCTGCCCGGAATCAGCGGTGAAACACTGGCATTCGCACTCCTTGCCGCTGCCGCCCTAGGCTTGCTGGGCGGTGCAGCCTGGCCTGCCTACCTGTTCTGGCTGACGTGGCTATCCCCCTTGCTGCTGCTAGCCGCGCTGCAACTGTTGTGGCACGAAAGCACTGTTTTCGCCGCTGTTAACTCCGGTGACTGGGGGCGTTTGATCTGCGCCGCACTGGCCGGACTGATCGTGGGCAATCTGGTCAACTACACCTATCAGGTTGCCAATGGCAGCCTGATCAGCAAGCTGCCCCACCCGCTGTTCACGCAGGCAGGCTTTGCCCTGTTTGGCCTGCTGTGCCTGCAACTGGGTGATGTCATCGCCGAACACTGGCGTGGCAAAACGCGCACCACACAACGAAAATTTCCGATTCCGGTGGTCGTGAAAAAATAGCTAAAAACAGTGGTAAGTGGTAAGTGGTAAGTGGTAAGTGGTAAGTGGTAAGTGGTAAGTGGTAAGTGGTAAGTGGTAAGTGGTAAGTGGTAAGTGGTAAGTGGT
>JAUSLX010000064.1 GCA_030645775.1 Gallionella sp.
CGTTTTGCTGAACGCATACGCAAATACCGGAAGGTCATTACCGCAACCAGCAGCGCTACCAAACCTATCGCCAGCACCAGAAGGAAGGGGTGCGATGAAACATACCAGCTCATTGCCGTCCACCATGGCAGGCTACCCACATAATAAGTTGGCCCCGTCTGGAACCCGTCTATGCGTTCTCCGCTTTGCAGTACCAGATCACCATGAAACGCCGCATTGAATTTTGGATCGACCATGAAGCCGGTCAACGACGATATCTGCTCTGCACTGTCACCGGTGAACACCACGACGCTACGACCGCTCTTCAAGGGCGATTCAAAAGCAACCAGGGCACCCAGCCCGCCATCGCCCTTGCTGATCAAATCACCCGCGCGGTGCATAGCATCTTCCAGGTCGCGATTTTCCCAGCGTGACAGCAAGCGCTCGAAAGGACCCGGCAATCTGAGAGTGTGCGTGCCTTTTTCCAGCAGCGGATGCACTTTGTCTGCCCAGCGCTCCAGCAAGGGTTGATTGCCTGCCGAACCGATCAGAATCAAATCCTTGCCGGCATTTTCATCGACACCGGCCGCCGGGATAACCACATGCCGTATGGCTGGATAGCCCGTTACTTTGCCCATGCGCCCCATCACCGTCAGATAGGTTTCCATTTCCCCGAGTGCGGCATTGTTCGGCATGACCACAGCGGTTTCGGACAAGTCTGCCATACGCGTATAGGGGAAACCGTCATTCACGAAGAAACGCAGATTGGGTAATGCCGTGTAATGCGGCAACGACGAGAAATCAATAGTCGATTCAGGATCAACCACACCGCGCTCGTTGTTCAGGAAAACATCCTTGCATGAACCTTCTTTGCTGTAGTCGAAGAAGTAGTGCAATTGCAACTGGTTCGTTCCGTAAAGATCGGCGTGCGGAATGAGCACGAGTTCATTCCTGATCGCCTTGCCATCCTTCATCAACGGCAACTTTACCTTCTGCTCCAGCTTGCTGGGAACACTATAAAGCGGCAGTGCCTGGACAAATTGCTTGTTGATATTGACGTTCAACGTGGACTTGTCTACTGCCGGACGCGGCGTATAGCGGTAATGCAGATCCACAGGAATGCCCTCACTCCGCCATGGGAAAATGTCAGGCGGTATATTGAAGCTGACCTTGATTATGTCAGGGGTGAATCCCCCAACCTGTAAATCCATAGGCCTGGCCAACTCACCAAAATTAACCGGGCGGTCCGTGGGTATCCAGTTCGGCGCATCATAGGGCTTGCGTGCGGGGATGTCTGCCATCTGCTTCACACTGACATAAGCACCCGTCAAAGTAGATTGTCCCAGCGTCAATGCCTGCGCTGCGATATCCAGCTCGCTTGCATTACGCCCCATGACCACCAGCAACTTGGCATTGGGGTTAAGCGGATTGGTTATCACAGCCAGGCCGGGACCGCTTACCGCAGGAAGATCGAGACCGGCCGGAGCAGAACTGCCCGCGACCATCACCACCCCATTCCCTTTGGGCAAGGTATTGATCAATACCGGGAACTGCGCGCCGCGATAGCTGGACAGCGCACCGAACCAGGATGAAACCACACCGGCCGCACGCAGCACTTCATTGCTCGGCTGCGCAGGAAAGATGACAGGCAGGATCAGTTTACGGTTATCCAGCCTGTCAAAAAACGGTGCAGGCAGGAGCGCCAGATCATTAGGCAGCTTCAAGTGACGGATGGTAAGGTCCAGCTTGCTTTGATTGCTGATATTCGCCCACAGCGTCGAATGCATCGGGTCTTCGCAATCGCGCGTGTAGTGCGCAATCAGATTTAACGTCAACTTATTAAAGTCGATGAACATGCCGGGATCAAGCTTGACTTCGCCCATTTGACCATTACTGTTCTCGCGCGGCAGCGGCAACGAAGTCATCAGCTCGTCGTTCAGCAAAACTTTCAAATGCGATAATTCAGGAATCAGGGCGGGTGACCAGGCATAGTCCAGCCTTAATTTTGCCGCAGTGATAAGCTCGTCCGCGCGCATCGAGAAAGACAAATTTTGTCTGCCGTCTACGGTATGCAGCTCGATAGGCGTAAGCGCGCCCAATTCTTCAAGCGTATAGGAATATTTGTTGAACTCATCCGGACTTTCCTTGGCAGGCGCGTCAGTTTCAATCACGCCGACAGTCTCGACCTCGGCGACTTCGACAGCTGCGGGCTGGACTTGCTTCTTGGCATAAACAAAACCGGGTGCGCCAACAAGCGTGATCAGAGACAATCCAAACAGCACTTTCCGCAGACAAACCGGGTTAAACCTATAGCTGTAATTCATACGATCGTGTAATTTTTCCATAATTAACTCACAATTTTCAATCAATAATCGCCCGCGCATCTGTAGTGCGTCGGAATGAAGCTGCTATATCCTGCCCTTCGCAAATCTTGCACGAACAGCGTCGCCAGACTTTTGCAACACGGTTCGCCAGCTACGCTCTACCTTGTTCTCGTAACTTCTCCAAACAGAGTCGCCAGAATTCTGCAACGCGGTTTGTCCCCTCTGTATTAAATCGCTCAGCCTGTGCAGCACCGTTCCCTGTCGTCCTTTACCGGTCATTTTTTTCGACAACGTTTGATAAAAGGCGTCTTTTTCAGGTTTTTTGTCTTCAGCACCCTGATGCTGCGCACCGTCCACGCGTTTCAGCAGATAATGCCACAGATGCCCGAAGCCTTTCATGCTGTGAAACAATATTTCCCGCAAGCCCTGCATGGGTCGATCCACGACGCGATTGTCGGTCCAGTCCAGCCAGGCGTCGGCACGGGCCAACGTACACTGCACCAGATCCATCTGCTGTTGCAGGCTCAGGCCTTCGAATTCCACTCCGACCACGGTATTTCGCGCAAAAACCACGCGCGCAGGAAATACAAATTCGCGTACTCCCATGAACAGTGAAACGCGCACTTCGCTGTGTAACGGAGCCATCCCTGCATCAGGCATGATCAAACCCAAGCCGCCTTCAGAATAGTCACTGGCGCGGCAAACAACACGACTGCCGCCGTTGAGCTTCAACATGGCTTTCTGATTACAATTGACACGATGATTCGCCCGCACCTGCTTCGCTTCGGTAGCAACCGCCATGGTCGCACCCAGCAGAACCAGATTGTATACAGTCCATATCAGATTGAGGATCACCGTTTGCGCCTCGAAGGAATTCCACCAGAACAAGCGCACAAAGCCGGTCAGCAAACCTGCGATATTCAGCGCCAGCATGATGAGGTAGGGTGCGCCGATCTGCCAATCCAGAAATTCCTTTTCAACCAGTCCGCCCTTGGCCGTGACATTGAACTTTCCAAATTTCGGGTCTATCAACGCAACCAGTGTGGGCCTGAGGATATACCACGCAAGCGTGGACTCATACAGTTCCGCCCAGAACGAATGGCGATGCGCACCTTGCATGCGCGAGTTGGTCAAATTGGCGTGCGCGAGGTGGGGTATGGCGTACGCTGCGATAAGAAGCGCCTCGGCATTGATGATGTGCGCCTGGAAAAACAGATAGGATAACGGTGCTGTCAAAAATATTATGCGCGGCAAACCATAAAAGAAATGCAGCATGGCGTTTGAATAGCACAGCCGCTGCATCAGGCTGAGGCCCTTACCGAACAGCGGGTTGTCCACACGAAATATTTGCGCCATACCACGCGCCCAGCGTATGCGCTGCCCAACGTGCGCGGACAGGCTCTCAGTCGCCAGACCCGCTGCTTGCGGTATGGAAATATAGGCCGTCGTATAACCCATCCTGTGCATTTTCAATGCAGTGTGCGCATCTTCAGTAACGGTTTCCACCGCCACCCCGCCAATTTCCAGCAATATCGAACGACGGGTCACTGCACAGGAGCCACAAAAGAAAGTGGCATTCCACAGATCATTACCATCCTGGATCAGACCGTAGAACAGCTCACCCTCATTGGGCACGCGACGGAAGGTGCCCAGATTGCGCTCAAACGGATCAGGTGACAGAAAGTGATGAGGGGTTTGTATCATCCCCAGTTTTGGGTCGCGCCGGAACCACCCCATGGTCATCTGCAGGAAAGAGCGCGCCGGAATATGGTCACAATCAAAAATTGCAACGAATTCACCGTTGGTTTGAGCGAGCGCGGCATTGATATTGCCCGCCTTGGCATGAAAATTATTGTCGCGCGTCAGATGGGTAATGCCCACGCTTTCGGCAAATTCCCTGAATTCCTCGCGGCGCCCGTCATCAAGCAAATAAATTTTTAACTTGTCACGCGGCCAATCTATTGCCAGGGCGGCCAAAACAG
>JAUSLX010000147.1 GCA_030645775.1 Gallionella sp.
CTCTATAATCGCCCCCGTTTATGCTGGAGTAGCTCAGTTGGTAGAGCAACGCACTCGTAACGCGTAGGTCGGAGGTTCGATTCCTCTCTCCAGCACCATTTAGATTTTTAAGTATTCCTGGAATACTTACCGCCGTTATGGAGGACATCATGGATACTTTGACCCTATCTCAAGCTGATACCCGTCGCTTGGAAAAGCTCGCCAATGAGGCGGGGCGCACATCGAAAGATGTTCTAAAACATGTGTTGCGCGATGGTTTTGATGCAACCGAATATGCGATCAAGGCAGTTAGTGCCCGCATGCAAAGCGTTGAGCGTGTTTCGCACGAAGATGCCATGCAGCAGCTCGACAATTTGATCGAACATCATGCCCGGAACGAAAAACAAGCGGCTTGATTGGCACCCCGAAGCAATCGCCGAACTGGCAGAATCTCTCGCCTGGTATGTCAGGCGCAACCCCGTCGCAGCGAAGCGGATGCGCAAGGTCATTGAAGAATCGGCACACTCTCTGATTGTATCGCCCATTGCTGTATCTGGCTGACTCGGCGTTGTCGCTGGCACACGCGAACTACCGGTCGGACATCGCGTGCCTTTTACGCTGATTTTTGTACGCAACAGCCGTATCGGTGATTGCACCATTTTCCACTGTATGCACCAGCGGCGAAATTATCCTTAAAATCTCAGTTCAGTCCGCATCAGGAATGCTGGTTGCCCAACACCCCCCGCACAGATCCCTGCGAGCGGAATTACCGCACAAGGCTCCTGCCTCGGGTTATGACGCAAAATGCTCTGCCGGGTTTCCGAAGCGGTAAATAACCGTTGGCGAAGAGATTCTACCTGTTACCATGCACTCGCAGCATCTGAGGAAGGGCATGAATTGTTAATTGTCTGGAATATTCCGCTGGTCGTATTGTCCGTGCTGGTCGCGATGGTTGGCTCGTTCACGGCACTGACCCATGCACAGCGCATGCGCGAAAGCAGAGGTCGTTCGGCTTGGGTTTGGATGACTGCCGGCGGTATTACACTGGGCTTGGCGATCTGGTCCATGCACTTCATCGGCATGATGGCCTTTCATTTGACCATTCCTCTCGGCTATGACCTGCCGTTGACCCTGATTTCCACCTTGCCCGCGATTGCCGCAACCCTGCTCTGTTTTTACGTGCTGCGCGAACCGAACATCAGCGCCATGCGCATTATCGTGAGCGGCCTGTTGATGGGCTTGGGCATCAGTGCCATGCATTACACAGGCATGGCAGCCCTCAAAATGTCGCCGCCGATCAGTTATGACCCGCAAATTTTTACCCTGTCCATCGCTATCGCTATTATTGCTTCGTGGGGCGCGCTGCTGATGATGTATCAAGGCAAGTGCATCAAAATTCCTGATCTGCCGCGCTTTGTGCTGGGCAGCGTGATCATGGGGCTGGCGATTTCCAGCATGCACTATACCGCCATGCTGGGTGCGCAGATCCAACCCGATAGTGTTTGCCTGAGCTATGCACCCAATGGAACTGATCTTCCGGCGATGATGGTGGCGCTGATTTCTCTGATTTCCGTGGTCTGGTTTAGCGGCGGAATACTCGCCGTGTTGTTCGATCAGCGCATGGCGAGACGGAACGCACAGGCATTGGCTCAACTCGAACAAACTCACAGGGAGGTATTGAAGGATCTGGAGTATCAAAAATATGCGCTGGATCAGCACTCGATCGTAGCCATTACCGATGTGCGCGGCACGATCACCTATGCCAACGACAAATTCTGCGCCATCAGCCAGTATTCGCGCGATGAGCTGCTTGGGCAGAACCATCGCTTGATCAATTCCGGCACGCATCCGAGGGAGTTTTTTCGCCACATGTTTCACACCATTGCTGCGGGTAAGGTGTGGCACGGGGATTGTTGCAATCGTACAAAGAGCGGCAGTCTGTATTGGATGGCGACCACCATCGTGCCCAACATGGGCAGCGACGGAAAACCGTTTCAATACATCTCGATACGCACGGATATAACCGATCGCAAGCGTGCAGAGATGGAGTTGCGTGTGGCGGCTGCGGCTTTCGAAACGCACGATGCGATTATCATCACCGACGCGCAGTCAAACATCATCCGGGTCAACCGTGCGTTCACCGAGATCACCGGCTATAGCGCCGAAGAGGTGCTGGGTAAGAACCCGCGCCTCATGAGTTCGGGGCGGCATGACCGCGATTTCTACATTAAGTTGTGGCAGCAATTACTGTCTTTGGGTTCGTGGTCCGGGGAGGTATGGGATAAGCGCAAGAACGGCGAGGTCTATCCAAAATGGATGACCATCACTGCGGTGAAGAATGAGCGGCAAGAGACCACCCAATATGTCGCTATCTTCAGCGACATCACCGAGCGCAAGCGTATCGAGGAAGATATCCGCAATCTGGCGTTCTACGATGCTCTGACCCAGTTGCCCAACCGGCGCCTGTTCATCGAGCGGCTGCGCGCCGCGCTGCCCGCTTCGGCGCGGCGTCGCGATTACGGTGCGGTGCTGTTCCTCGACATGGATAAGTTCAAAAATCTCAACGATACGCTGGGGCATGATTATGGCGATTTGATGCTGATCGAAGTGGCGAACCGCATCAAGTCTTGCGTGCGTGAGATGGATACCGTGGCACGGCTGGGTGGTGATGAATTCGTGGTGCTGATCGAAGGCCTCAGCCACGACGAACAGGATGCTTCGCGCAAGGTCGCTGCAGTCGCCGAAAAGATACGCGAGTCGTTGGCTCTTCCCTATCGGCTCAAGGAGCATGAGTATCACAGCTCGCCCAGCGTCGGCGTCACGCTGTATCACGATAACGAGGATTCGGTGGAGACACTGTTAAAGCATGCCGATCTGGCGATGTATCAGGCCAAGAACGGCGGGCGCAATAAGGTTCGCTTCTTCGATCCGGCGATGCTAGACAATACCGAATCAAAGGAATCAAAGGGGCCAGGCTCACATTAAAGGCCTGACGAGTAAGGTCAGATCGTGATCGGGGATGTTAGACCCTTTTTTTCTCTGCAATTCGAATAATTTCTCGGGCGATATTTTCCGGTGACAGGATAAAATCGATGCAGCCACTATCAATTGCGCTCGCCGGCATATCCGGCTGTTTCGCCGTATCAAGTTTCTGCGCGATGGTAATGCCGCCTGCTTCTTTAATGCCGCACAGCGCAGCGGCTCCGTCGCCATCATAGCCCGAGACAATAACCGCGATAAGCTGGCCATCCCAGTGACGGCTCAGTGAGCGCAGAAAAACCGTGATGACATCAGGCCAACCCAAAGGCTTTGAAATCGGCTCCAAACGGAATTCCCCCTCAAGGACATGCAAATCCCGATTCTCAGGGATGATAAATACATGGTCAGGTTCGATGATCAGACTATCCGTAATCAGTTCAACCGGCATCGTTGTAAAGCGGGGAAGAACTTCATGGAGGAGTGTGGGTGTTTTTGTGATGTGATTCACGATGACAATAGCCACGCCCATATTGCCTGGCAGATTTTGCAGAAGGCGAACATAAGCGTCAAGGCCACCGGCCGATCCGCCAACACACACGATAGGAAAATCTTTTACCGGTTGATCTGCCTTAATGCTCATTTTCGCCCCTCTCTTCGCGGCAACTGAAGCTAATTTCCGGCGTCAGTTTGACGAGAAATTAGCTGCTTTGCGCGACCATTCATCAGCGGCGCATCAAGGATTTTTGTGTGCATCTTTGATTACTTCTTTTGCATCACCATAGAGTTTTTCGGCTTTTCCGGCTATTTGCTTGTCGAGCCCCTTGACCTGCTGTTCTTTGCTGCCGACCAGTTTACCAGCCTCTTCCTGCACCTTACCTGCGATGTCCTTTACAACTCCTTTGACTTGATTCTTGTTCATTGCAATCTCCTTCAGCTAAATTAACAGGGTCGCCCTGCGGAGACTGAAGATTGAACGCAAAGTTGCAGTCATTCTGTGCGGCAACGAACCTATAAAGCAAAACTGCCAAATCGCTGCACACCGGACGAACTATGTTTGCTGGCGTACAGAATTTGCCATGACGCCAACATAAAGTGGCGCTTCGTCAAAGTCGGATACGATGCGAATGACGAACGACTTTTCAGGAGATTATCATGACTCAAAATACCAAAAATCAGTATCAGCAACCGGTACAGACTCATCCGTACCCGCCGGAAGACGTAAACAAGCAAAAGCAGAAGGCAGAAGAAAAAGAGGTTGCTGGCAGACATAAAAATGACGGCCAAAAAGATCACAAGGGAGCTCGTTAAGTCACTGTCTGCAATCTTGTTGGGTGCTTTATTCCGAACGTTCGCCTGCGAGCAGCGAGAGAAGTTCACGCAACCACGATCACGCCCGTTGATCACAAGACTGACGGGCGTCCGGTCTTGAAGCAGTCAGAATAACAATAATGCACAGCCATTGACTGCCCTCACACAGCAGCATGAATCAAAGGAGCTGGGTTCGGATTAAATCAGCTGTCTCAACGCAAATTGCTCGCGGCATCTTGGTCTCTCAATTACCCTGTCGTGTCGGGGTTGTCTTCATACTTGCATATCTGGCTGCACTTGCGTCACGTCGCATAGAAAACAGCACAAGTTGTTATAATGCCGATAGGCCCAGCCCTGGCGAACATCATCACGGGGGTATCAATGGTTGTAAGCGTATAGCATAATCACAGCAGGGTTGAGGGTTGCAGGGCTATTTGCGATTCCTCTCTCCGGCACCATCCATTCGAGGAATCTGCATGGACACCCCATCACCCCCTGCACGCAATCGCCTCCTGAAATATCTCCCTTATTTCATTGTTCTATCGCTATTGATAGGCGCAGTCTGGTATTTTACGCGTGACGAACCGCCCCGGGTGCAACTAGCCAAGGCCGAATTCGGCACGGTGGAAGCGACCGTCAGCAATACCCGCGCCGGAACGGTCAAAGCCTGTCGCCGTGCCAAGCTATCTTCCCCGTCCGGCGGACAGATTGCACGCCTGCTGGTCAGGAAGGGGGAGCGTGTGCAGGCAAACCAGATATTGCTGGAATTATGGGATCACGACTTGCAGGCACAGTCCAGCCTGGCACAGCAACAGCTCAGCACGACGCAGAGTCAGGCAAAGCAGTCTTGCCTGCAGGCGGACCTGGCGGAAAAAGAAGCCGACCGCGCCCGTCAGTTGCAGGCCAAAGGTTTTATTTCTGTTGAAGGACTGGATCAGCGCACGTCAGCCGCCCGCGTGGCGCGTGCCGGATGCGAGGCCGCCCGCAGTCAGATCGAACAGGGAAAATCACGCATTGCCGCCGCACGCGCCGGTCTGGATCGCATGGTATTGCGCGCGCCGTTTGACGGCATCGTTGCCGATATCAGCGGCGAACTGGGTGAATATGCCACCCCTTCCCCGCCCGGCATCCCCACTCCGCCCGCGATCGACCTGATAGACGACCGCTGCCTGTTTGTCAGCGCACCGATAGATGAGGTTGATGCGGCCAATATCAAGGCAGGTCAAGTGAGCCGCATCACGCTGGATGCGATCAAGGGGAAAACGTTCGCGGGCCACGTCAGACGCGTTGCCCCTTATGTGCTGGAACTGGAGAAGCAGGCGCGCACCGTGGAAGTGGAAGTGGATTTCGTCGAATCACCGGGTGCCGAAAACCTGCTGGTGGGCTACAGCGCAGACGTGGAAATCATCCATACCCGCCATGAAAACGTACTGCGCATCCCGACCCAGACCCTGCTGGAAGGCAAAAAGGTATTGTTATACACAGCCAACGGTGTACTCGAAGAACGCACCGTCACCACCGGACTGGCCAACTGGGAACAGACCGAAATCACCTCCGGGCTGGCGGAAGGCGACCTGATCGTGCTATCGCTCGATCAGGAAGGCGTCAAGGCGGGCGTGAAAGTGCAGCCGGTAACCAAAAAGTGAAAGGTGATACTGTGAAAAGTGAAATGAAAAAACAGTTTTGCTTTTCACGTTTCACGTTTAACGTTTCACGCATTTCCTTCACAAAATGATCGAGTTCAAGCGAGTCAGCCGCAGCTTCATGGTGGGTGGTCAGGAGGTCGCCGCACTGCGCGACATCGACCTGAACATCGCGGCAGGCGATTACGTTTCCATCATGGGGCCGTCCGGTTCGGGGAAATCCACGTTGCTTAATCTGATCGGCCTGCTGGACAGGCCGAGTTCCGGAATCTACCGTCTGGACGGCGGCAACGTCACCGATCTGGATGACCAACAGCAGGCCAGGGTGCGCAGCGAAAAAATCGGCTTCGTCTTTCAGTCCTTTCATCTGATACCGCGCCTGAGTGCCGCGATGAACATCGAACTGCCGCTGATACTGGCGGGCATTCCTCCTGCCGAACGCAGGGCGCGTGTCACGGCGCTACTGGAAAATTACGGCCTGACTGACAGAGCGGAGCACCGTCCGGATCAGCTTTCCGGCGGACAGAAGCAACGCGTGGCCATCGCCCGCGCCACCAGCATGCATCCTGCCGTACTGCTGGCCGACGAGCCTACCGGCAACCTCGATCAAACCACAGGCCGTGAGGTCATCAATCTACTGGAAAAACTGACCGAGCAAAATGTCACGCTGATCATGGTGACTCACGACCCTGCCATCGGCGGACGGGCGATGCGACAATTGCACATGGTGGACGGACGAATCACCAATGAATCAAACACATAACACTCCACTGGATTCCGGCCTGATGAAACAACTAGCCATTCGACTAAGCTGGCAAACAACGCCTGCAAAGTCGCTGGTTATGCGCCGGAATGACAAGCAGTGAAACTCCTCGACATCGCGCAGTTTGCCGCCGCGAGCCTGCGCGGCAGCCGCTCCCGCACTTTACTGATGATACTGGCGATGTCCATAGGCGTGGCATCGGTTGTGGTGTTGACCGCACTGGGCGAGGGCGCACGCCGCTATGTGGTCAATCAATTCTCCTCGCTGGGCACCAATCTGATCATCGTCTTCCCGGGACGCACCGAAACGGCAGGCATAGGCCCGGGCATGTTGCTCGGACAGATACCGCGCGAGCTCAGTCTGGATGACGCGCAAGCCCTGTTGCGCAGCCCTGCCATCGCACGCATCGCGCCGCTGACCATAGGTACGTCGCAAATCTCGCAAAATGCACTCAACCGCGAGGTGGTCGTCCTGGGTTCCACTTCGGAGATGCTGAAAGTACGCCATATGAGTATGGGGCTGGGGCAATTTCTGCCGGCGGGTGATGTGCATTCCAGCGAGTCCGTATGCGTGCTGGGCAGCAAAATCAGGCGCGAACTGTTCGCGCAGGAATCCGGCATCGGCTCGTGGGTAAGACTGGGTGACCGGCGTTTCCGCGTGATCGGCGTGCTGGCCAGCCAGGGCGAATCCATGGGTTTCAATACCGACGAAATCGTCATTGTGCCAGTCGCCTCGGCGCACATGCTGTTCAACACCTCCGGACTGTTCCGTATTCTGGTCGAAGCCAAGAGCCGCGATAGCATCGCGGCGGCCAGCCGTGATGCCGAACAGATACTGACGGAACGCCACCATGGCGAGCGCGATGTGACGGTAGTCACGCAGGATGCCGTGCTGGCGACCTTCGACCGCATCCTGCGCGCCCTGACGCTGGCAGTGGGCGGCATCGCCGCAATCAGCCTGGCCGTGGCGGGTATCCTGATCATGAACGTCATGCTCATCGCCGTTTCGCAGCGCGTCAAGGAGATCGGCCTGCTCAAGGCGCTGGGCGCCCCCGCTGCACAAATCCGCAAACTGTTCTTCGCCGAGGCCGTACTGTTGTCCGGCATTGGCAGCGTAGCCGGCCTGATACTGGGTGAGGCCGGCGTACTGGTAATAGCAAAACTCTACCCTGCATTGCCGGTAGTCGCTCCCTGGTGGGCGGTGCTGGCGGCCATCGCCACCTCGCTGGGCACCGGCATTATGTTCAGTGTCTGGCCCGCGCGCCGCGCCGCGCGACTGGACCCGGTGACGGCATTGGCGGGACGATAAAATGCTGCTCCCCGACCTGATCCGCCTTACCACTTCCAGCTTCCTGGCCTACCGGATGCGCAGTTTTCTGACGGGTTTAGGTATCGCCATCGGCATTACGGCGGTGATTCTGCTGACTTCCATCGGCGAGGGTCTGCACCAGTTCGTGCTGGCGGAATTCAGCCAGTTCGGCACCAATCTGATTGGGATCCAGCCCGGCAAAACTCAGACACAAGGAGGCAATGTCGGCATCTTCGGCTCAAGCAGACCGCTGTCGCTGGATGATGCCGAGTCCCTGCGACGCCTGCCTTACATCGAATACGTCAGCCCCAGCGTACAGGGAAACGCCGAACTGCGCGCCAACGGCAAGACCCGCCGTTCCACCATTTACGGGGTCGGACACGAAATGCCACAAGCATTGCGCATTTATGTGCGTACCGGATCGTTTCTGCCGGAAGAAGACCCGAATCAGGCGCGCGCGATGGTAGTGCTCGGCGCCAAGGTACGTCAGGAATTATTCGGCGACAGCAACCCGCTCGGCAGTTATCTGCGTGTGGGCGGGCAGCGCTATCGCGTGATCGGCGTCATGGAACCCAAAGGCCAGATTCTGGGTTTTGATCTGGATGACAGCGTGTACATTCCCGCCGCACGTGCGATGGAGTTGTTCAACCGCCCCGGATTGATGGAAATCCACGTCACTTATCTGCCTGATGTCGCGCTCGCCCGTGTGGAGGCCGGCATTCGCAGCGTGTTGACCGCACGCCACGGACGCGAAGATTACACCCTGATCTCGCAGCAGCAATCGCTGGAAGTGCTGGGCTCGGTGCTGGATGTCATCACTTTCGCAGTGGGCGCCCTGGGCGGGATATCGCTGCTGGTGGGCGGCGTAGGCATCCTCACCATCATGACCATGGCAGTCACGGAACGCACTGCCGAAATCGGCCTGCTGCGTGCGCTAGGTGCACGCGAGAAACAAATTCTGGTGCTTTTTCTGGGCGAGGCAATATTGCTGTCCGCGCTGGGTGGGCTGGCAGGCCTTGCGCTGGGCATAGCCATCGCGCAAGGCCTGCACTGGCTGTTCCCTGCGCTGCCGGTACATACGCCCTGGCTGTTCGCCGTGCTGGCCGAAATAAGCGCTGTCAGCATCGGCCTGGCAGCCGGCGTAATGCCCGCGCTGCGCGCCGCCAGACTCGATCCGGTGGAAGCCTTGCGAACCTCGTAGGGGCGATTCACGAATCGCCCCTACCCTGTTTTTTGTCGAGGTGCGTGTATAATTCGCGCACCTGTTCATATTCCAAGGAAATATTGTGTCCCTGTCCAAGCGCGTGCTAGCCATCAAACCCTCCCCGACTCTTGCCGTCACGGCACGTGCTGCAAAGCTCAAGGCGGAAGGCAAAGACATTATCGGACTGGGGACGGGCGAGCCTGATTTCGATACGCCGCAGCACATCAAGGATGCCGCGATAGCCGCAATCAACAAGGGTTTCACCAAATATACCGCTGTGGGCGGCACCCCCTCGCTCAAGCAAGCCGTCATCGCCAAATTCAAGCGCGACAATGGGCTGGATTACACCGCAAAACAGATTCTGGTTTCCTGCGGCGGCAAACAGAGCTTCTTCAACCTGGCGCTGGCTGTCATTGATCCCGGCGATGAGGTCATCATCCCCGCACCGTATTGGGTTTCCTATCCCGACATTGTAATCATCGCCGAAGGCCGTCCGGTAATCGTCGAGGCTGACATCGCTCAGGGCTTCAAGCTGACACCGGAACAACTGACGGCGGCGATCACGCCCAGAACCAGGATGCTGGTCATCAACAGCCCGAGCAACCCTTCCGGCGCGATCTATACGCTGGAAGACCTCAAGGCACTGGGCGAGGTGCTGCGTAAACACCCTGACATCCTGATTGCCAGCGACGACATGTACGAGCACATCGCGTTGACCGATGCCAAATTCGTCAACATACTGGATGCCTGCCCCGATCTGTACCCGCGCACCATGGTGCTGAACGGCGTATCCAAAGCCTATGCGATGACCGGCTGGCGTATCGGCTATGCGGCGGGGCCGGAGCACATCATTACTGCGATGGAAAACGTACAGTCACAAAGCACTTCCAACCCGACCTCGATCTCGCAGGTGGCGGCGGAAGCGGCCCTGAACGGCGACCAGAGCTGTTTGACACCCATGATCCAGGCGTTCCGCGAACGTCATGTCTTCGTGGTCAATGAGCTGAACAAGATTCCCGGCCTGAAGTGCCTGATGGCGGGCGGCGCGTTTTATGCCTTCCCCGACGCACGCCAGGCCATTGCAGCACTGCATCAAAGAGGCATCATTACCGCCGCCACCGACATCGCGCTGTCCGAGTATCTGCTGGTGGAAGCGGGGGTGGCGGTCGTGCCCGGCTCGGCGTTCGGCAGCGAAGGTTACATCCGTCTGTCCTTTGCCACTTCGATGGAAAACCTGCAAGAAGCCCTGAAGCGTATTGCAAAGGCGTTGGAGTAGTTCGTACGCGGGGTCATGCCCCCGCACTCCAAATCCTCGCGCGACAGGCTGCTAGCGCACGGCCTGCAACGACGGGCTTTGCGTCGTACCACCCACCCTCAGTGAGACAGCGCCGCCGCGTATCGCCAGATTAGCCGAAATATTTCCCGCCAATTGCTGTCTGGCGATCGTTAGCGTGCCACTTGCATTGACCACGCTGTCTTTCATCTTCAGTTTCCTGAACTGATAAGTCTCACCGGCATAGGCCAGTTCGCCGCTCAACTCATCAAAGTGAGTTCTGCCGCCAGGCAGACTTTCCCGGCTGCGCAAACGGGTGGTTTCAACCATATCCATGCCACTGATGGCACCCTTGTTGACGGTAAAAACACCGTTCAACAGCGCCGCATCAGTCAGTTTAGACAGGCTCTCCGCCTGCATCTGGAAACGTGCCGAAGCATCCATATCGCCGACGAGCAACTTGCTGATATTTTGCAAGGGAATAACCTTGGCCAACAGCGCACCCTGCACGCGCCAGCCGGAACGCCAGTTTATCCGCGCCTCTCCGGTCAGCGCGCCGCCCATGATCCGACTATCCAGATCGCTGATGCGCAACTCGTCGCGGGTCAGCTCGCCTTCCGCCTTCAGCTCTTCGAATACCCAGTTCGGCAACCAAGGTAACGCGCTGTCGCGCAGCGAGAAAGATATCTGCATTTTTTGTTGCGGCGTGGCGCGCATTTTCAGCGCCAGCTTGCGCCCTTCAGCCTGCAAACTGGCAAGTTCAAACTTGCCGGTCTGGTCGAAATTGAACTGGCCTTCCACATCCGAGAATTTAATCCCGCTCGCCGCAAGCTCACCTTGGGTCAGGATGATGCGCGCGACCGGATACTGAGGATCACCCGCCAGTCGTTGCAACCAGTCGGCAACCTGCGGCCATGCCTCACCGTTAACCTGCACGCCGTCAAGTTCCAGGCTGTCGATGGATTTTTCCGAACCCAATAATGCAGAAAAAGCGAAATTCACCCGCACCTGCTGTGAGCGAATTTGCCTGGCCTCGCCGATGGACACATCATTCAATACCAGACGCGGCGCGGGCAGGATACGTCCTGACAAATTCCCGATATGCACAGTTTGCTGCAATCTTGAGCCCAGCAACTGCTCCATGCTGGTCAGGTAACCCTGCGTTGGCAGTACCGCGGGCACAAGCAACAAGACAGACAGCAGCAGCACGAACAAACCCGCAGCCAGTTTCGCCCAGGGAAGCGGCTTGCGACGCAGTCGACTCTTTTTGGCTGGCTGCGCCGCCTCGACAGGTGGCTGAAAAACTTTCAGCATTGGGCTTTGCGCATTTTTTCTGGCCAGTTCAGCTGCCCGCTGCGCCGCTTCCTCCCATTTTTTTGCCTGCACATCAGCCAGTTGTCGGGCTTCCGCCTCAGTATATTCGCGCGCTTGCGCGGAGGCAGATAACGGTTCACCAACTACTGCCTGATGGTCAGCGGCCGGTCCGGCTGCAGAGTCAGGGGCTTCCACCTGCCCCAAGCCGATAGCATCCCTGAGCAACTGCCCGGCAACATCCATTTTCTGAAGTTCTGCCAGCTGAGGTAGTGCAGCCTCCTGCTCTGAAGACTGCGACAACACAGCATCAAAAGCTTCAAAATCAAAGCTGACTAACGCATTTGAAGATTCAGCCGTTGCATTTTCCTGCGTCTGTCTCAATTCATCCGCAGGCACTTCGGCATCGAGCAATTCGTAAACCTGAAATTCTCGCCCGTGTTTGTCCTGCTGCGAGCCGCGATAGCGGAATAAGTCACCATATTCTTCACTCAGGCTGGCTACAAAATCAAAATAAGACCGTGAAACATAAATCTGATCTTTACCGGCGAAGCTCATCACGCGCTGCGCACTGTTGATGCCATCGCCCAGCATATTTACATGATCGTTAATATCCTTGACCAGACTGACCGGGCCGAGATTTATCCCGATGCACACCTGTAAATCTGGATAGTCATAGTGCTTGTTGGCTATCAAGGCATTGCGAAAGTGCATCGCAGCTTCCAGCGCATCCGTGGGATGCTGCAAAAACCCGACCGCAGCCCCGTCGCCCGTGTCCAGAATGATGCGCTCACTCACGCCCAGCGATTCAAGACTCTTAGTCAGCAATTGGCTGAATTGCTGCTTCAGTTCAATCTGCCTGCTGTCGTGCTGTTTGGTGTAACCCGCGATATCGAAGAACACCACCGCCGCAGTGGTCGTCCTTCTTTCCACCACGGGAACACCGTGGTTGCCTCCCCTGCTATCGCAACCTGACACCGCAGCTCTGGTTTTCCGTCTTTCCGTAACGGGAATGCCGGTTGAGTTATCCGCCGTATCTTCACGTTTCACCCACTGTGCAGGGTCACGTGCAGCGGCTTCCTGCTGTTGTCCCAGAGCCGAAAAAATACTCGTCTCTGCCGCCTCATTTTTTGCGTTAAGCAAAACAAGGGCGGCCAGCATTTCAGCATTGGTATGCACGGCCTCTTCCCTCGACTGCGCCTCCAGGCGCGCAGCCTCACGCGCGGCCTGCCCGGCTGCTTCCACTTCAACGGCTTGAGCTTTTACAATAGCCTCCATGGCTTCCTGCTGTACGCGTGCGGCTTCGGCTTGCATACGTTCAGCCTCTTCCCGCGCACTGGCTGCGGCATGCCGTCTGACCTGCTCCAATTCTTCCCGTACGCGTTCAGCCTCCTGCTCGGCCTGGGCACGCGCCACTTGCGCCTCAGAAGCCAAACGTTCGGCTTCCTGCCTTGCCTGTTCTGCGGCTTCAGCGCGCGCACTTGCTTCGGCTTCAGCCTGCGCCCTCAGCGTGGCCACTTCCGCTTCCAGCCTGGCCTTTTCCTGCTCCACAATACGCGCTCTGGCTTCTGTTTCGGCTTGGGCTGCCGCAGCGCGCTGCTCCACAATACGCGCTCTGGCTTCCATTTCGGCTTGGGCTTCCGCAGCGCGCTGCTCCGCTTTACGAGCCGCCTCCGCGGCTGCTAGTGCATGGCGTTCTGCCTCTACCCTTGCACGGGATTCCGCTTCGGCTTTGACCTTCTCGACTTCCTGTTCAGTCTTGACGCGCGCCGCTTCCGCAATTTCCCTGGCGATCTGTTCGGCTTGCTGCGCTGCCAGCCTGGCTTGCGCAGCCTTCTCTCGCGCCTGCACTTCGACAGCTTCACGTTCAGCCTTGAAACGCTCGGCCTCAGCGGCCAATTTAGCCTGCACCTGCGCTGCTTCCTGCCTTGCCCGCTCTTCGGCAATAGCGCGCGCCTTTGCTTCCGCTTCAGCTTGTGCCTTTAGCCGTGCTACTTCTGTTTCCAGTCTGGCGCGTTCTTGCGCTGCTGCACGCGCCGCCACTTCGGCCTTTGCCTGCTCTGCCTGTTGCTCGGCCTTGCGGGCTGCTTCCGCCTCTTCCCGCTCACGACGTTCAGCCGCCGCACGCACCTTTTCCTGCGCCTCGACTCTCGCGGCTTCTTGCTGCACCGCAACTTCGCGATCCCTGCGTTCCTGCGCTTGTTGCGCCTTTAATTTGGCTGCATCCGCTTCCAGCCGGGCACGTTCTTCGGCCAGGACAGCTTCCGCCGCCCTGGCTGCAGCCTGCGCTCTGGCTGCTTCTTCCGCCAATATCCCCGGAGTAGGCGCACGATAAGCGGCGGTAAAATCCAGCTCATCCTCCTCTTTAGCTGGTTTTTCAGGTGATGCACCCGATCTATTTGGTGTGATCAGCTTCGATAAACTCGCGGCCTTGGCCTTGTCCTGAATAAAACCGCCTTTTGCCAGCTCGGTAAACATGCCCTCCAGCATGCCGCGCAGACTGGGAGAGGCGCGCCTGATGATTTCAGCCACGCTGGCCGTTCCGTCCACCATCAACAAGGCGCGCTTAATGTCCTTGGACAAATGCGCAGTCCTGCTGCGCACTTCATCTTCACCGCTGTTGGTTCTGACAAAAATTATTTTTTCATTCATGGCTCATTCTAACTGATAGCAGGCTGATTTTTAAATTGAAAACTAAATTTTCCGGCAACATGGAAGCAACTATTTAAGCAGACTCCGAACTGACAAATTTTCGCAAAAGCAGCAAGCACGCGTGCAAGTTCATCATCCGAATTGACAACAGAACGATCGTTCTTTATAGTGCACAGCACATTCGTTCTGTATGAAATTATCATGACTGACTTTAACCCGAAAGACACCGAGTATCTGAGCCGGCTTCAGGATTACTACGCCGACTGGAAAAGTATTCCCTCCTACGCCAGGCTGTGCGAAGTATTTGGCATCGCCTCCAAGTCCTGGGTGAAGGCCATCCTGACCCGCCTGGGCGAAGCGGGCTTCATTGATCGCACCCCGGATGGCGCCTGGATACCCACCCGGCAATTTTTCGCCCGCCCTCTGGCCGAATCCACGGTTCAGGCTGGCATGCCGGTTTCGGTAACGGACACTCAGGGTGAATATTTCGTTATCGACGAGATGCTGATAGATACGCCCTCCAAAACCACCCTCATCACCGTCAAGGGAGATTCGATGATAGATGCCGGCATCCACGATGGCGATGTCGCCGTGGTGGAAAAGCGCATGACGGCCAATATCGGTGACATTGTGGTGGCGATCGTAGATGACGATTTCACGCTCAAGACGCTGGACAGGGAAAATGGTGAATTTATTCTGCGCCCCGCCAATCCGTCCTACCCGGTCATCCGTCCGCACGGCAAACTGGAAATATTCGGCGTACTGACCGGCCTGATACGCAAATACCGGAGATGAGCGCCATGCAATTATCCCCGACTCTGCCCCGCAGCGCTTCCGTGCTGTTATCCATGACCCACCCGAACAAGGAGCTGTTCTATCGCCAGCGCGCCCTGCTGCGCCGCGCCGTACCCGCTGGATTCCCGTCGCCCGCCGATGATTATGTGGGGCAACGCATCAGTCTGGATGAGCACCTGATCGGGCGGCGCGAATCCACCTTCTTCATGCGTGTTGCAGGCGACTCCATGCGTGGACTGGGGATATTTGACGGCGACCTGCTGGTTGTAGACAAAGCCCTGCCGGCAACGCACGGCTGCGTAGTGATTGCGGTAGTGGACGGCGAATTCACGGTCAAACAATTACTCTGCACACCGGAGGGCCAGGTATTGCGTGCCGCTCACCCGGACTATCCCGACATGCACATCAAACCCGAACAGGATTTCACCCTCTGGGGCGTGGTGAGCTGGAACGTCCACAAACACTAGTACTACTAGCGACTAGCTAAAAGTTAAAAATGCAACGCACGATTGCCCTGGTGGACTGCAACAACTTTTACGTCTCCTGTGAACGTCTGTTCCGGCCAGACCTGGAAAACCGCCCGCTTGTGATATTGAGTAACAACGATGGCTGCGTGGTATCCCGTTCTCAGGAAGTAAAAGACCTCGGTGTGCTGATGGCTGCGCCCTGGTTTCAGTTGAAGGGCATGGCGAAAAAACACGGCATCATCGCTTTCTCGTCCAACTACACCCTGTATGCCGACATCTCCAACCGGGTGATGCGGCTGCTGTCACAATTTTCACCCATACAGGAAATCTATTCGATAGACGAATGTTTCCTGGAACTCACCGGCATGAATGAGTTGACCCGCTATGCTCAGCACATGCGCAGCACCCTCAGGCAATACGTCGGCATCCCGGTATGTATCGGCATCGCCGCCAGCAAGACACTCGCCAAGCTCGCCAATCATGTCGCGAAGCAACAGCCCGACTTCAACGGCGTATGCAATTTCAACGAATTTTCGGAAGACCAGTTGGACACACTGCTGGATAAAATCAGTGCAGGACAAATATGGGGAGTAGGCAGACGCACCACCCTGCGCTTGCAGGAGATGCACATCACGACCGCGCTGGCCTTGAAACGCGCGCCGGCCAAACGCATACGCGCCGAGTTCGGCGTAGTGCTGGAGCGCACCGTGGCCGAGCTCAACGGCACAGCCTGCCTGGAACTGGATGAAATTACCCCGCCACGCTCACAAATCATCTGTTCGCGTTCGTTTGGGGTGTCCGTTGCCAATTTGCCCGAACTGGAACAAGCCGTGATCGCCTATACCAGTCGTGCCGCAGAAAAGTTACGTAGCCAGCACTCGATGGCCAGTTGCATACAAGTGTCTCTCCGCACCAATCCGCACAAGCCACAAGAAGCGCAATATCAATCAGCCATCACCGTCCCGCTGAGCGCAGCCAGCGATGACACGCGGCTGCTGTGTCACGCGGCCCTGAGCGGATTGCGTCATCTCTATCGCAGCGGCTATGCCTATCAGAAGACCGGCGTGATGCTGTCCGGCATCATCG
>JAUSLX010000077.1 GCA_030645775.1 Gallionella sp.
CGGCGCTCCGACCATCGCACAGGATGAGGAAACCTGCGTGGTATTCGGCATGCCCAAGGAGGCGATCAAGCTGGGCGGAGTTGATCGGGTGATGGGCTTGCATGACCTGCCCCGGGCGATATTGAAAGGATAACCCTGCACGCCGATCTGATCGGCTCATACAGTGAGGAGCTAAGGAAACACTGATTAAATCATCTTTGCGATAACCAGCGGCTTGCCGGCTTAGTCGAATGGCTAGTAGTTTCATCAGGAGCAGCCTTTAGCCGCGAGGTACGTGGGGGAACGCGGCAATCCATAATTTGCTTTATAATCAAAAGTCTGGGTTGACACGCTTCGCTCGCAACGACAATTTTGTGAATAAATCAGCATTTCCCCAAGCCGGACAAGCCGGAACCAGACTTGTAGGTCGGGATTTATCCCGACGTTTTTGCTTCATTCAACACGTCTTGTCGGGATAAATCCCGACCTACGAAAAACACCAATCTTGTCACGTTTTGACATCATTAAACCTGTAAGTGACTAAGTAGTAACTGATAAGGATAACGAATGACACTCAGAAAAAAACGCTTTTGGTTCACCGTCAGCACCTCATTAGTGCTGATCGTGCTGTTCTCCGTGGTAACCATCCAGTCGTTCAATTATTTCAGCCAGAACACCATCCGTGAACAGGCACGCATGACAGCTGAAATGCTGCGCATCTCGTTAACCGAGCAGATGCGTACCGGCGTCATTTCAGAACGTGAGATATTGTTCAAACGCCTGCGCACCATCCCGGGCCTGGTGGATGTCAGAGTGATGCGCGGCGAGCCGGTGATCCATCAATTTGGTCTGGGTATCGATGGCGAGAAGGCAAAACTGGATATGGAAAAGCGGGTGCTGGCCACCGGCGAGTGGGAAGAACAGTTTACCCAGGAAAAAGGCAAGACCATCTATCGCATCACCATACCCTACATTGCCAGCAGCACGGGTTCGCTAAATTGCCTGCAATGCCACACTGTGCCTGAGGGCAGCATCAACGGGGCTGTGACGCTGGGATTCTCGCTGGACGACATGCAACGCACTGAAATTTACGCAATCTCTCCGCTGATCCTGCTGCTGCTTGTTTTCGGCGTGGCGCTGGGTTACTTCCTCAAGCGCTTGTTCCAGCCCATGGTAGATACAGCGGAACAGTTGAAATCCGTGGTTGAAAACGCGGCGACCGGCGACTTCAGCGGCAGAATCACCGCCGCCAGCACGGATGAAATCGGTGAAATCGCCACCCATACCAACACGTTGATGGATGCGCTGGAACAAAGCATAGGCAAAATCTCGCACCGCATCCAATCGCTGGGTGAACACACGCGAAGAGACAGTAACCGCAAAAACTTGCTGACACACACCGTGCGCATCGTTGATGAAATGGTCGGCGCGACCCGCTTCAAGCTGGCTGTGGAGAATGATCTCGATCTGGAGGAAATTCATGAGCGTCTCCGCACGGTATTGAAGCAGCATTTCGGGCTGCAACATTTTTCCTACTATGAGACAGAGAACGGCAAGCATCTGAAGCCGATATTCGTCGAAGGTCTGCAACAGGAGAGCGAACTTTGGTGTGCGCCCGAGATACTGATCAATCCGGAAGTGTGTCGATGCAACCGGGTCGCCGCATGCGTTTCCAGCGCATCCGCCCCGAATATCTGCAATCGCTTCTGCGGCAATGAAAAAGGCATGGGGAATATGGTGCATTTCTGCATCCCCATGATGCTGTCCGGGCATGTCGGCGGCATCCTGCAAATTGTCCTGAATGAGGATGAACTGCAGCAGTACGCTGACATTGAGCAGACGGCACAGCTCTATCTGAATCAGGCCGCTCCGGTAATCGAAGCGCGCAAACTGATGCAGTCACTGAAAAATACCGCGATGCGCGATCCGATGACCGGACTCTATAACCGCCGCTTCATCGAGGACTACATCGACAATCTGACCGCCAGCACGCTACGCCAGAAGACCAATCTGGGGGTATTGATGTGCGACGTCGATTTCTTCAAACAGGTAAATGACAAGTATGGCCATGATGTGGGCGATCAGGTCATCAAGGGGCTGGCCGAAATACTGAAGAAAACGGTACGCACCTCGGATATGGTGATTCGTTTTGGTGGCGAAGAATTTCTGGTGCTGTTGCCTGATACGGACGCCGAAGGTTGCATGTTACTGGCTGAACGCATCCGTCTGACGATGAAAGAGCATATCTTCCAGACGCCTCAAGGCCAGCTCAAAAAGACACTCTCGGTAGGCATCTCACTCTTCCCCAGAGACGGCCAGGGATTCTGGGAGTGTGTGAAATATTCAGACATCTCACTTTATTATGCGAAAGAACATGGCCGCGACCAATGTGTCATGTTTACTGAAGATATGCGGGTAGAAAAAGAACAATATTAGGCACACTCAGGGAGATACGGCGATGCCGGACACAAACGAGCAGTCTGTCAGGATGGAGCTGGATGCACTCAAGCTCTACCCCGGCACTGCCATGTACATACAGAGCCAGAGCGACGGGTCGCACGCGCGCCACAAAGTGCAATTCATCGGCACCATCAAGGGCAAGAGTCTGCTGGTCACGCTGCCTTTTGAGAATGGCAAGGGCATGTGGATACAGGCAGGTCATACTTTTGTGGTGCGCGGATTCAACGGCATTTATGCTTACGCCTTGAGCACACAGGTGATCCGTGCCCGCGCCCACCCTTTTCCCTACATACACTTCGCCTGGCCACGCACAGTCGACTGTCAACTGGTGCGCAAATCGTTGCGCGTGGAGGTCTCCCTGCCGGCCAAGGTCACGCTGGCGAACAACAGTACGGTGAACGTCACCCTGCTGGACCTGAGCGCGCCCGGCTCCATGCTAGCTAGCCCCGCCGCAATAGGCGCAGTGGGCGAGCACGCCAGGATCGAATTTGCGGTGGACTTTGAAGGAAATACCAGCAATCTGAATCTCCCCGTCATTATTCGCAACATTCACCCCAAAGAAGATGGCAGCGGGTTTCACATCGGTGTCGGCTTTGAATCTGTCGTGCAAAATGATGCCCTGATCCTGCATTACGTAATCAATACGATCGCACTGGGCGCCAATCCGTGAAGCGCAATTAAGTTGAGTAAGCACACCTGCCGGCAACGCGTAAGACCACACGGCTTGGGGAAGCGCAAATAATCGCGTATATTGCCCAGTCGTCTCCACCACGTCTGCACACCATGGAAAGCATCAAGATACGCGGCGCACGCACGCACAACCTGAAGAACATCAGCCTCGACCTGCCACGCCATAAGCTGGTGGTGATCACCGGACTGTCCGGTTCAGGCAAATCCTCGCTGGCCTTCGACACCCTGTATGCGGAAGGCCAGCGCCGCTATGTGGAATCGCTGTCCGCCTATGCGCGGCAGTTTCTGCAACTGATGGAAAAGCCAGACGTGGATTTGATCGAGGGGCTGTCGCCTGCGATTGCCATCGAGCAAAAAGCCACCTCGCATAACCCGCGCTCTACCGTTGGCACAGTGACCGAGATACACGATTATTTGCGTCTGCTGTTCGCCCGCGCAGGCGACCCGTATTGCCCGCAACATGACCGTGTATTGCAGGCGCAAAGCGTGGGGCAAATGGTGGATCACGTGCTGGAACTGCCGGAAGGCACCAAGGTGATGATACTTTCACCGCTGGTGGTGGATCGCAAGGGCGAGCAGCTGGATATGTTCGACGAATTGCGCGCCCAGGGTTTTACACGGCTGCGTATTGACGGCACGGTTCATGAGATCGATGCGCTGCCGACCCTGCAGAAAAACAAAAAACACACCGTAGAAATCGTCGTGGACAGACTGAAAGTCAATGTGGAATCCAAGCAGCGACTGGCCGAATCGTTCGAGACGGCGCTGCTGCATGCCGACGGGCGTGCACTGGCGGTGGAAATGGACAGCGGGAAAGAACATCAGTTCTCGGCCAAGTTTGCCTGCCCGATTTGCAGCTACTCCCTGCCCGAACTCGAACCGCGCCTGTTTTCATTCAACAATCCGGCGGGCGCATGCCCCAAGTGCGACGGGCTCGGGGTCATCAGCTTCTTCGATCCGAAGCGCATCGTCGCCCTGCCCTCCCTCTCGCTGAGTTCCGGCGCAATCAAGGGCTGGGACAGACGCAACCAATTTTATCATCAGCTGCTCGCCGGCCTCGCCCGCCATTACGACTTCGATCTGGAGCAGTCGTATGAGAGTCTGCCGGAAAAAATCCAGCAGGCCGTGCTGTACGGCTCAGGCAGGAATGAAATCGCCTTTCAGTACATTAACGAACGCGGCAAGGCGACGCTGCGCGAACATGCGTTCGAGGGCATCGTCAACAATCTGGAACGCCGCTACAAGGAAACTGACTCGCCCACCGTGCGCGAAGAGCTGTCGAAATACCTGAACAGTTGCACCTGCACGGAATGCAAGGGGACGCGATTGCGTCTGGAAGCGCGCCATGTGCGCGTAGCAGACAAAAACCTGTACGAAATCAGCGCGCTGCCACTGCAACAGGCGCTGCATTTCTTTCAAAACCTGACGCTGCAAGGACAGAAACAGACCATAGCGGAAAAAATCGTGCATGAAATTGCCAGCCGCCTGACCTTTCTGAACAACGTCGGGCTAAATTACCTGACACTGGAACGCTCCGCCGAGACGCTGTCCGGTGGCGAGGCGCAGCGCATCCGCCTCGCCTCGCAAATCGGCTCCGGCCTGACCGGCGTGATGTATGTGCTGGACGAACCGTCCATCGGACTGCATCAGCGCGACAACGACCGACTGCTGACCACGCTGCACCGCCTGCGCGACATGGGCAACAGCGTGATCGTGGTGGAACACGACGAGGACGCCATCCGCCACGCCGACTATGTGGTGGACATGGGGCCGGGGGCCGGCGAACACGGCGGAATGATCGTGGCGCAGGGCACACCTGAAGAAATATGTCTTAATAAGGAATCACTTACCGGAGACTACCTGACCGGTCGCCGTCAGATTCCGATGCCGGAAAAACGCCTGACACCCGATCCTGAACGCATGCTGCGCATCGTCGGCGCTTGTGGCAACAATCTGAAAGATGTCACGCTGAATCTGCCGGTAGGCTTGCTGGTGTGTGTGACCGGCGTGTCCGGCTCCGGCAAATCCACGCTGATCAACGACACGCTGTATCCGGCCGTCTCGCGTCATTTGTATCGCAGCAATACCGAACCCGCACCTTACGCTGAAATTTCCGGTCTGGAATTTTTCGACAAGGTAATCAATGTCGATCAGAGTCCTATCGGTCGCACACCGCGCTCCAATCCGGCCACTTACACCGGCCTGTTCACGCCGATACGCGAACTGTTCGCCGGTGTGCCGTCCTCACGCGAACGCGGCTACGGGCCGGGCCGTTTTTCGTTCAACGTAAAAGGCGGGCGTTGCGAGTCCTG
>JAUSLX010000083.1 GCA_030645775.1 Gallionella sp.
TGGAAGCCTCCCGCGTAATCCGCATCGGCGACAACAAGGGCGCGCGCTACGCGTCAGACAATTTCTGGATGATGGGCGATACCGGCCCCTGCGGCCCCTGCACCGAGATTTTCTACGACCACGGCGCACATATTCCTGGTGGTCTGCCCGGCACACCCGAGGAAGACGGCGATCGTTACATCGAAATCTGGAACAACGTATTCATGCAGTTCAACCGCGACGAGGCGGGCGTGATGCACCCGCTGCCCAAACCGTCGGTGGATACCGGCATGGGACTGGAGCGCATCTCGGCGGTGTTGCAACATGTCCACGCCAACTACGAAATTGATTTATTTCAGGCATTGATTGCGGCGGCGGCGCGCGAGACGAACTGCGCCGATCTGGATTCGCCCTCGCTCAAAGTGCTGGCCGACCACATCCGCGCCTGCTCCTTCCTGATCGCCGACGGCGTGATTCCCGGCAACGAGGGCCGCGGCTACGTGCTGCGCCGCATTATCCGCCGCGCCATCCGTCACGGCTACAAACTGGGTGCGCGCGATGCATTCTTCTACAGGATGGTGCCTGATCTGGTCGAACAGATGGGGGTGGCCTATCCCGAACTGGTCGCCGAACAGGTGCGCGTAAAAGGCATCCTCAAGCTGGAAGAGGAACGCTTCTTCTCCACCATCGACCACGGCATGGCGATACTCGAAGCCGAACTGGCCGCCATGCAAACGGCGGGCAATCCGGTTTTCAACGGCGAGACGGCGTTTAAGCTGCACGATACTTTCGGTTTTCCGCTCGATCTGACTGCCGATATCTGCCGCGAGCAGGGCGTAACAGTGGACGTGGCGGCTTTCGACAAGGCTATGGCGAACCAGAAGCAAATGGCGCGCGCGGCCGGAAAATTCAAGATGGCGGCGAATCTCGACTATGCGGGGCCTGCAACCACGTTCCACGGTTATGACACGCTGGAACACAAGGGCAACGTGCTGGCGCTGTATAAGGACGGTGCGTCGGTGAACGAACTCTGTGAGGGCGACACCGGTGTGGTAGTGCTGGACGACACGCCTTTCTATGCCGAATCCGGCGGTCAGGCGGGTGACTCCGGCGAGTTGCGCAGCGTGCACGGCATCTTCGCCGTGGAAGATACGCAAAAGATACAGGCTGCAGTGTTCGGCCATCACGGCACGGTTACCACCGGCAAACTGACGATAGGCAACGGCGTGACGGCACGCGTGGACATGGCGGCGCGGCGTCACACCGAGCGTAACCACTCCGTCACGCACCTGATGCACAAGGCACTGAGCGAGGTGCTGGGCGAGCACGTGCAGCAGAAGGGTTCACAAGTCGATGCGGAGAAGACGCGCTTCGACTTCGTGCACAGCCAGCCGATGACGGATGCGGAAACACTTCGGGTGGAAGCGATCGTCAATGCGGAAATTCTGGCCAATGTCGCAACAAACGCGCGCGTGATGGGCATAGAGGACGCGCAGCAGAGCGGCGCGAAGATGCTGTTCGGCGAGAAGTACGGCGACGAAGTACGCGTGCTGACGATCGGTAGTTCCAAGGAATTGTGCGGCGGCACCCATGTTGCGCGCACCGGAGACATCGGCCTGTTCAAGATCGTCGCAGAGAGCGGCGTGGCAGCAGGCGTCCGACGCGTCGAGGCGGTTACGGGCGAGGGCGCACTGAATCTGATCCAGATACGGGAGCGCCAGTTGCGTGCCGTTGCCGACGCAGTGAAAGCACAACCGCATGAAGCGGCAACGCGCATCGCGCAGATCATGGATAACGCCAAGTCGCTGGAAAAGGAACTGGCCGCGCTGAAATCAAAACTGGCTTCCGCACAGGGCGACGAGTTGCTCGCACAGGCGCAGGATATCAACGGAGTCAAGGTGCTGGCGGCCTTGCTGCCCGGTGCGGATGCAGCGGTATTGCGCGAAACGCTGGATAAGCTCAAAGACAAACTTCATTCCGCCGCGATCGTGCTGGCGTCGGTGAACGATGGCAAGGTAAGCCTGATTGCCGGTGTAACGGCGGATGCGACGGCCAGAGTCAAGGCAGGCGAACTGGTCAACTTCGTCGCGCAGCAAGTCGGCGGCAAAGGCGGCGGCAGGCCGGACATGGCGCAGGCAGGCGGCACACAACCCGAACATCTGGCGGCTGCACTAGCCTCTGTCACGGATTGGGTTCAGGCGAAGCTATAGAGTTTGGAGTGCGCGGGCACGACCGCGCCTTGATTTTGGCGCGAACAACTTGTCGCCCTTTCATTCAGCAATTTAGCGGCCTCATCGCTTAGTTGCGTGGGAAGCCCCTTGCGGGCTCAGGGCGAGGCAGCGTGTGTTCCGGCCTGAAGGCCGGGGTTTTAAACCGAATTGGAATCTGGATAAAATGCGGCAACGAGGGGCACGCCGGGCGCGGTTTGGGCTAGCACCACGCAAGCCAACAGCCTTGCCAACTCGAGGAGCTACTACGGAGATTCCTGGCAAAGCCTCGGTGACGCAAGCAGCGCTTCGAATTGTTCAATCCGCATGGGCTTGCCAAACAAATAGCCCTGATAGTTGTGGCAATTGTTATCACGCAGAAAATCCAGATGCGCCTGGCTTTCCACGCCTTCGGCGATGATGTGCAGATCGAGCGCATGAGCCATCGCGATGATGGTCTGCACGATGGCTGCATCATGGCGATCGCCGGGCAGATCCCGCACAAAGGACTGGTCGATCTTGAGTTGATCAAGCGGCAATCTCTTCAGATAAGACAATGAGGAATAGCCGGTGCCAAAGTCATCCATCGAGAACTTGATTTCCATCAGTTTCAGTTCATGCATTTTGCTGATCGTCTCGTCGATGTTCGATTGCACCAGACTTTCGGTCAGTTCCAGTTTCAGAAAAGCCGGATTGATGCCGCTTTGTTGCAGCGTTCGACGTACGACCTCGACAAAATTTTCCTGATGAAATTGCTTGGCGCTGACGTTTACGGCCAGCGTCAGATCGCAAGCCAGCGGATTGTCCTGCCATTTTATGAGTTGCGCACAGGCGGTTTGCAGCACCCAGGTGCCGATCGGCACGATCAGGCCGGTTTCCTCCGCAAGCGGAATAAATTTTGCGGGTGAGATCAGACCGTGCTGCGGATGCTCCCAGCGCAGCAGCACCTCCGCGCCCAGTACGCCCTGCTCTCCCTCCTGTATCTGGTAATACAGGTAAAACTCATGCCGATCCAGCGCCAGGCGCAGGTCGGTCTCCAACTGGATGCGCTCTTCCAGCAAGCGTTGCATGACAGGATCGAAGAAGCAGATGCTGTTGCGCCCATCATCCTTTGCCTGATACATGGCTGCATCGGCATGTTTGAGCAGATCGTCCAGCGAACACTGCGAGCCTATGAATAAGTTAATGCCTATACTGCTCGTGCTGTAGAGCGTATGACCCTTGATCAGATGGCTGTGATTGATTGCCGCCTGAATTTTTTGTGCAATAAGCTTCGTAGTGCTCATGGCCTGATCCTGTACTGTACCCATAGATTCGAGCAGCACGACAAACTCATCTCCTCCCAGGCGAGCTACCGTGTCTCCATCGCGCATACACGCCTTAAGCCGGTTTGCCACCTCGATCAGTAACAAATCACCGACCTCGTGGCCCTGTGCGTCGTTGATCGACTTGAAATGATCCAGATCGAGAAACATGACGGCGCCGTATTCGCCGCTGCGTGTGCTGCGTGCCATGGCCTGACGCAGATTTTCGTACACCATGCGGCGGTTGGGTAACCGGGTCAGCGGGTCGTAGTAGGCCAGTTGATAGACATT
>JAUSLX010000101.1 GCA_030645775.1 Gallionella sp.
GTCAATGTGCCAAAATTCACTTAACAAAAAAGCCCCTATAAGCAGTGGCTTACGTTGTTTTATTTGGCGGAGAAGGGGGGATTCGAACCCCCGTTGGGATATTATCCCAAACACGCTTTCCAGGCGTGCGACTTAAACCGCTCATCCACCTCTCCGAAGGGGGCGCAGAATAAACCAGATCGCTGTTTAGCGCAATCGGAATGTCGGGTTTAAGATCAAAAGTTGTCCCGCCATTTTCGTAAAGCGGTGAATGCGGCGGGTTCTGAGGTATCGGTCAGGCCGCGCTGTTGCAGGCGATGGATGATTGCGGGTTCGCTGCAGCGCAGGAAGGGGTTGGTGGCTTTTTCCAGTGCGATAGTTGAGGGGACGCTGGGGAATCCGGACACACGCAGTTGTTCGGTGGCGGCGATGCGTTGTTGTACGGCGGGGTTGTCGGGTTCGCATAACAGGGCAAAGCGTAAATTGGACGCGGTGTATTCGTGGGAGCAGTACACCCGTGTGCTGTCCGGCAAGCCGGAAAGACGTTGTAATGAGTGGTACAGTTGTTCCAGCGTACCCTCGAAATTCCTGCCGCAACCCGCGCCAAACAGCACATCGCCGCAGAACAGAATTTCCGGTGCGGCGTTTGCTGCGAAGTAGGCGATGTGGTCATCCAGGTGGCCGGGTACTTCAATGATGTCAAACAACAGACCGAATGCATCCAGATTCAGCTGCTCACCATCGCGCAAATCATGGCTGATGTGCGGATTTTTTTCATGCCGTCGCCCATACACCGGCACGTTGTATACTGCGCGCAATTGAGCGATGCCGCCGATGTGGTCGTGATGACGATGGGTGCAGAGTATGGCGGCCAGCATCAGCCCTTGTTCCGCCAGAAATTCCAGTACGGGTAGCGCATCACCGGGATCTACGACAACCGCCTGCTTGCCGTTGTGTATGGCCCAGATGTAGTTATCCTGCAGGGCGGGGATAGCGGTGATTTTGAACATAAGTCCTGAAAAAATGAGAATTGAGTGATGTCGGATTGTAAGTCAACGGCGAAAAATTTGAGCGTATGGTTTGCCACCGAGCAGGGTGGCTATGTGCTGGCGCGCGAGCAAGCCTGGTTTGATCATACGGTGAATGATATTTTCGGCTACAACGCGCTGCAACTGGGCTTGCCGGAGCATGATTTTTTACGCAACAGTCGCATTCCCTTGCGCATTGCCGGTGCGGATCAGGCCGGTGCGGCAGTACGGCTATGCGGCGCCGAGTTGCCGATTGCCTGTGGTAGCCTGGACCTGGTGTCACTGCCGCATATTCTTGAGTTTGCCGAATATCCACACCAGATTTTGCGTGAGGTGGAGCGTGTGCTGAGACCGGAAGGCAGTCTGATTATCAGTGGCTTCAATCCGCACAGTTTGTGGGGCTTGCACCGTCTGCTGGGCAGACGTCGCGGTTACCCGTGGTGCGGTCATTTTATTGCGCTGTCGCGTCTGAAAGACTGGCTGGCCTTATTGGGGTTTGAGGTGCTGGAAAGTCGCTTTGCCGCCTATACACCCCCTTTTTACCAAAAAAAATGGCTGGAACGTTGTGAATGTATGGAAGCGGCGGGTGAACGCTGGTGGGCGGCGAGTGGCGGTGTTTATTTTGTGCATGCGGTGAAGCGTGTGCCGGGCATGCGGCTGATTAAACCCAGATGGAACGAGGGCCTGGTAAAAAAATTACTGCCGGTTACACCGAAACTGAATAACAAGATTCCGCAGCGTAACACGGTGGTCGAATGCACAAAAATGAACAGGCCGGACGGAAACGGCAAGTGACAACGATAGACAGGTTTGCTAAATGACTGAAGAAATTGTAGATATATTCACCGACGGGGCGTGCAAGGGCAATCCCGGCGTGGGCGGCTGGGGTGCGTTGTTGCGCAGCAAGGGGCGCGAGCGCGAGTTGTTCGGTGGCGAAGTGCATACCACCAACAACCGCATGGAAATGATGGGGGCGATCTCGGCACTGGAAGCATTGACGCGGCGCTGTAGCGTGAGGCTGCATACCGACTCTAAATATGTGCATCAGGGCATCACCGTCTGGCTGGCCGGCTGGAAGCTGCGCGGCTGGAAGACGGCAGACAAGAAACCGGTCAAGAATGAGGACCTGTGGCGCAGGCTGGATGCACTTGCAGTACAGCACGAAATTGAATGGTTGTGGGTCAAGGGGCACGCCGGGCATGTGGAGAATGAGCGTGCCGATGTGCTGGCCAACAAAGGCGTGGAAATGATTCAAGGACAAAGTAATGCGTAAGATCGTACTCGATACCGAAACAACCGGACTGGACCCCAGGCGCGGCCACAGGATCATAGAGATAGCCGCGATTGAGCTGGATGGGCGCAAAGTCTCCAAGCGGCACTTCCATCATTATCTGGATCCTGAACGCGAAGTGGATGAGGAGGCAGCCCGCGTGCACGGCTTTACCTGGGATATGCTCAAAGGCAGGACCAAGTTTGCTGACATCGCGAGCAGCTTTCTGGAATTCATTGAAGGTGCGGAATTGATGGCGCATAACGCGCCATTCGACATGAGTTTTATCAACAACGAATTGCGCTTGCTGAATCTGCCGCCCCTGCAAAATCCGGTAGTCGATACGCTCAAGTTGGCGCGTGAAATGCACCCCGGAAAGAAAAACGGTCTGGATGCCTTGTGCAGTCGTTATGAGATAGACAACACCCACCGCGCCCTGCACGGCGCCTTGCTGGATACTGAACTTCTTGCCGAAGTGTATTTCGCGATGACGCGCGGACAGGAGAGTCTGCTTGACGATGATACGGGCCCCGTAACCCGTCAGCCTGCCATCCTGAGCACCGATGCCTCGCGTCCGAAATTGCGCGTGTTGCTGGCAAGCGAGCAAGAGTTGGCAATTCACGCGCTGCAACTGCTCGACATCGACAAGGCCAGCAAAGGCGCGTGTTTGTGGAAGCAACTGGAGGCAGCCGCATGAATGTCGGGACAAGACGTTTAGCGACTGGCTTGGGTGTTATGGCGTTACTGTACGCCTCGGCCTGTGCTTACATGTGGGCAACGCAGATGGAGCAGGTGTTTGAACCCACGGCTGACTGGCAAACTACGCCGGCACGCATGGGCATGAAGTATGATGCGCTGCGCATTCCGGTGGGAACTGGTGCTGACCAGGGCGAGTTGGATGCCTGGTGGGTGCCGAGCGAGCAAGCCGATGCACCTACGCTGGTTTATTTTCACGGTAATTACCGCAACATCGGCAATAATCTGGAACATACGCAGCGCCTGCATAATCTGGGCTACAACGTGCTGCTGGCGGATTATCGCGGTTACGGCAGGAGTACGGGCGGCAAGCCAAGTGAGTCCAAGGTTTTTGAAGATGCTGAAACCATCTGGCAATATTTGATCAAGCAGCGCGGGAGTCAGCCGGGGGAAACCTTTATTTACGGGCATTCGCTGGGCGGGGCGATTGCGATCGACCTCGCTGTGCGCCATCCGGAAGCGGCGGGGCTGATCACCGAAAGCACGTTTACTTCAATGCAGGCGATGGGCGAAAAGGATTACGGTTTTTTGCCGATAGGCTATCTGCTCAATCAGCGTTTTACCTCGCTGCAAAAAGTGCCGCAACTTAAAATTCCGGTGCTGTTTATTCACGGCACCTGGGACAAGAAAGTACCGGTTGAAATGGGCAGGCAACTGTACGATGCGGCCCCTGAACCCAGGAAGTTGGTTCTGATCGAGGGCGGCGAACACAACAACAGCGGCGCAATCGGTTGGGTCGAATATCGCGATGCAGTGACAGCTTTTGTCAGGCTAAATACGCATTAGTTAAAATACTGTATAATCAATCATTTACGAATCGCATCGGGCAGAAACAAACATGAAATCAGACGTCATTATTATCGGTTCAGGTGCAGCAGGCCTGATGTGTGCACTACAGGCCGGCCTGCGCGGACGCTCAGTGGTTTTGCTCGATCACGCTAAGAAACTTGCGGAAAAGAT
>JAUSLX010000109.1 GCA_030645775.1 Gallionella sp.
GTGCGGAATATGTGGTGGATTTCCTGCCGAAGATCAAGCTGGAAGCGGCGATTCAGGCCGACCAGCTGGATCGTGTGCTCGAAGTGATCGAAAAAGCCGCGCAGACCGGCAAGATCGGTGACGGGAAAATATTCGTGCAAAGCCTTGAGCAAGTAATCCGTATTCGTACCGGTGAAGTCGGTCCGGAAGCCCTATAAGGAGATCGAAATGAACAAAATCATAGCTTCATTCATGCTGTTGGCCATGCTGTGCGGCTTGTCAGCCCCCGCTTTCGCCGAAGAGGCTATCGCCATCACGGAAGCGGTTTCAGCCGTGGCGGACGTGGCACCTGCCGTTGCCGCACCCGCTGAAGCCGTTGTCGAGGCTGCTGTTCCTGTTCCCAACAAGGGCGATACCACCTGGATGCTGTTGTCTACCCTGCTGGTCATCCTGATGATTGTCCCCGGCTTGTCGTTGTTTTACGGTGGTCTGGTGCGCGCCAAAAATATGCTGTCGGTGCTCTCGCAGGTTTTTGCCATTTTCGCGTTAATCTCGATTCTGTGGGTGATCTACGGCTATACACTGGCCTTCGGTGACGGCGGCGGGTTCAACTGGATGATAGGTGATTTATCCAAACTGTTCCTGGCAGGCGTGACGCCGGACAGCACAGCAGCGACCTTTACCGATGGCGTGGTGATTCCTGAACTGAGCTTCGTGGCCTTCCAGCTGACCTTTGCGGCGATCACTACTGCACTGATCATCGGCGGCTTTGCCGAGCGCATCAAGTTCTCCGCATTGCTGGTGTTCTCTGCACTGTGGTTCACCCTGTCTTACCTGCCCATTGCACATATGGTGTGGGCAACTGGCGGCTACCTGTTCGAGATGGGCGCGCTGGACTTCGCGGGTGGTACGGTGGTGCACATCAACGCCGGTATCGCCGCTTTGGTGGGTGCGATTGTGATCGGCAAGCGTATCGGTTACGGTAAAGAGCCTATGGCTCCGCACAACCTGCCGATGACCATGATCGGTGCATCGTTGCTGTGGGTGGGCTGGTTCGGTTTCAATGCCGGCTCCAACCTGGAAGCCACGGGCGGCGCGGCACTGGCCTTGCTGAACACCATCGTTGCTACTGGCGCGGCTGCGCTGGCCTGGATGTTTGCCGAATGGATGTTGCGCGGCAAGCCCTCCATGCTGGGTATCGCATCGGGTGCCATCGCCGGTCTGGTCGTAATCACACCGGCAGCCGGTCTGGTTGGCCCTATGGGTGCGATCATTCTTGGTCTGATAGTGGGCCCGATCTGCTTGTGGGCGGTGTCCGGCCTGAAGCGCTCGCTGGGTTATGACGATTCACTGGACGTATTCGGCATCCATGCCGTGGGCGGCATCATCGGCGCCATCGGTACCGGCATCTTCGTCTCCCCTGCATTGGGTGGCGTTGGTGTAGCGGATTACTCCATGATGGGTCAGGTGATGACGCAGGCTACCGGCGTGCTGATAACTGTAGTGTGGTCCGGTGTGGTTGCTTTCATCTGTTTCAAACTCGTTGACCTGACTATCGGCCTGCGTGTATCGGAAGAAGCGGAACGCGAAGGTCTGGATACGTCAACACACGGCGAACGTGCCTATAACGTTTAATTCTTCTGATGAAACGACTGTCCATATGCTAAGTCAACAAAGCGGACAAATCGTTACTTATCCTCCCTGAGCCTCCCAAGCTCGGTTTTAAGGGCACCGCAAGGTGCCCTTTTTTTGTGGAAGGTTGATGCAACGTTAACATGCACCCTCTCAGTGCGCGACAGCGATGCCCTGTTCAACTCAACCCAAGGAAACGTTGATTTGGGCTTGGCCCGCAAATTACGGTGTTGTACTGAAAAAAGGAGCTGAGTTGAAACGGATACTGATTATCGACGATGTGCGGGATCGCGCCGCGTGGCTGAAAACCAGCCTTGAACTGGCCGAATACGATGTTGTCGGGGTGCTGGCCTGGGAGCAGGTGGATGAGCGCTCGATACAGGCTGCCTTAGCTGATGTCATCATCGTCGATGCCAATGCGCCGGGCCGCGATACGCTGGAGCAAATCAGTCTGATGTCCACCACGCTGGAAAAACCGGTGGTGGTACTGGGTGGTCAGACGGATCAGCACAGCATACGGGTAGCGATGCGCGCCGGGGTGAGTGCTTACGTGTCGCATACCCTGCAGGGCGAAGATTTAAGCGGCATTATCCAGGTAGCCACGGCTCGTTTTGCCGAACACCAGCGCCTGCGCGACGAATTGAAGGAAGCGAAGAGCCAGCTGGTCGAACGTAAACTGGTGGATAAGGCCAAAAGTATCCTGATGGCCGATCACGGTTACACTGAACCGGATGCTTATAAACGCATGCGCAGCATGGCGATGAGCAAAGGCAAGCGCATGGCCGAGATTGCCGAGGCGATCATTTTGGCAAAGGAGCTGTGTACTGATCGCGGTTAACGTGAAATAGTGCGCGCCGGTATCGGTTTGGCGACGGCTTCGAACTGTTCTAACAACACCGTCTCCCCCGCCACTTCCCTGTTCAGCGGCGGTTTGCGGGCGATTTACGCTTCCTGTTCATCCAGCCCCAGCTCCTGTATCTTGCGCGTCAGGGTGTTACGCCCGATGCCGAGCTGGATGGCAGCCTCTATACGTCGGCCATGGGTGTGATGCAGTGCTTGCAGTATCAGGATGCGCTCAAACTGCGCGACAAAGCTGTCCATAATTCGCTCATCGCCGCGCTGAAGTGCCAGGTCAACCTGGCTTGCCAATGCGCTACCCCAATCCGTTGCAGCCGGACTTTCGGTTAAGTTACGCCATTCCGGTGACAGGTCGGCAATTTCGACGACTTGTGAGGGTGTCATCACAGTCAGCCAGTGACACAGGTTTTCCAGTTGCCGCACGTTGCCGGGAAAGTCCTGCAAACTGAGATGTTGCAAGGTCTCTTCGCTGAATTGCTTCTGATCGACCCTCAGCTCCCGCGCACTCTTTTGCAGAAAGTATTTCGCCAGCAGCGGGATATCTTCGCGTCGTTCGCGTAACGGCGGCAGCCGCAGACGTATCACGTTCAATCTGTGGAACAAATCCTCGCGAAACAGGCCATCCCTGACGCGCTCTTCCAGGTTTTGGTGTGTGGCGGTAATAATGCGCACGTTTGCCTTGATCGGCTGATGCCCGCCGACACGATAGAAATTACCGTCAGACAGCACCCGCAGCAAGCGGGTTTGCAACTCGGATGGCATGTCGCCGATTTCATCCAGGAAAAGCGTGCCGCCCTCGGCTTGTTCAAAACGGCCATGTCGCGTAGCGGCCGCTCCGGTAAATGCGCCGCGCTCATGTCCAAACAATTCAGATTCGAGCAGGTCTTTCGGGATAGCCGCCGTGTTGATCGCAATGAAAGGTTTTTCCGAACGCGGGCTATGGCGATGCAGCGCACGCGCCACCAGCTCCTTGCCGGTTCCGGATTCACCGTTGATGAGCACCGTTGCATGGGATTGCGACAGCCTGCCGATTGCCCGAAAGACCTCCTGCATGGCGGGCGCGTGCCCGAGAATGTCGGCTGCCACTTCGGCCTCTCCTGCGCCGGCAGACTTGCGTCGGCTCTGTTCCAGTGCACGGCGTATCAGATCGACTGCATGATTGACATCGAACGGCTTGGGAAGATATTCAAACGCTCCGCCCTGAAATGCCGAGACTGCACTTTCCAGATCGGAATAGGCGGTCATGATGATGACCGGGATCAGCGGGTGATGCTGATGCAGCGTCTGCAGGAAATCCAGCCCGGAACTGCCCGGCATGCGAATGTCGCTGAGTACCACTTGCGGCAGGTCATGACTCAAGGCGCGTAATGCATCATCCGCTGTGGCAAAACTCTTGAATTCAATGTCGGCACGCGCCAGCGACTTTTCCAGCACCCAGCGTATCGAGCGGTCATCGTCAATTATCCAGACAGGTTTCATAGTATCAATCTCGTTGGAATTATTCACAGGCAAGCTGTCAGCTTGCAGTAACTTACGACTAGCGACTAGCGACTAGCGACTAGCGACTAGCGACTGTCTTCATGGTAACGGCAACATCACGGTAAAGCGGGTATTGCCCGGCTCGCTGTCGAATTCTATCGTGCCATGATGCTGGCTGACAAAATCCTGTGCCAGCGTCAGCCCCAGCCCGTGGCCATCGGCACGCCCGGATACCAGTGGGTAAAAAACCTTGTCGCGCAATTCCGGTGGAATGCCTGGCCCATCATCGATAATCTGCACCATCACGGCCAGGCGATGGCGCTTCTTGAACAGCGTCACCTGGCGCGCGATACGCGTGCGCAGAATAATCAGCCCCTTGCCGTGCATCGCCTGTGCGGCATTGCGCACAATGTTGAGCACCACCTGTATCATCTGCTCCTTATCCCCTATCAGCGCAGGCAGACTGGTGTCGTAATCGCGCTGTATCTTCAGGCCTTCCGGCATTTCTGCCAGCACGACCGAACGCACGCGTTCCAGCACCTCGTGAATATTCAGCGCGCTGTGCTGGGTGTTTCGCTGTGGTGTGAGCAACTTTTCCATCAGGGCGCGCAGGCGATCGGCTTCCTGCACAATAACCTGAGTGTATTCGCGCAACGCCGGCTTCTCCAGTTCCTGTTCCAGCAGCTGCGCAGCACCGCGTATTCCACCCAGGGGATTCTTGATTTCGTGCGCAAGATTGCGCAACAGCAAACGATTGGCCTGTGTCTGATCCAGCATCTGCTCTTCCCGTGCCAGTTTGAGCGACCTGTCCATGGGATGAAATTCCAGTAACAAACAGGGCGTATCCAGTCGCACCGGCGTGACCGTGCAGCGCACGTGCAACTTGTTGTGGGCATGCGTGGACAGCATCAGATCATGCTCTATATAACTGGCGTTATCGCGCAATGCGCGTTGCATCGCATTTTCGATCTGCACGGTATCGGCGAACAACATTTGCAGAAAATTGCCGGTCAGGTTCTTGCCGCTCACTTCAAACAGATTTTCAGCTGCAGGATTGAGGTGGACAACACGCAACTCCTCGTCCAGCAAGATGACGGCAGTGGAAAGATAGTCGAGCGTAAGGTAGGGAAGGTGAGCCATATAGTGGGCCATATAGTGGGCAGTTTCAAATACCAACTGCAATAATCATGCCCAGCCAGAAAGTTATTTCAATTTGGATAATTCGATTTTGAGTGCATTGATATTTCTCTGGTGCAAATCCATCTGCGCACTATTCAGGTTTTGCGTGGCTTCATTGAACAACCCCGTCTCAATTCTCAGCTCATCCTCCAGAATTTTACGGCGGGTATCATCGCGTCCTCTTTGCGCTTCCTGAGTTACTTTGGGAAAATCCTGCGGGGAAACTTTGGAACGTACGGCTGAAGACGGCGCGGGTAACGGTGTCAGAACGACTTTTTTCCCGCCCTTGATCGGCGCGCTGGAATAAGTGACATGCCCGTTGGCATCAACGGATTTGTATATATCAGCCTGCGCCAACAACGGGGCCATACATAATAACGCAAGCAAGTAACCGGGTTTCATGTTCGTCCTCCTGCAAAAAAGCGAAATGAGTATAGGGCATGCACCCAAACGTGACAAACCTTTTAGATTACACGGCTGCGCAACGAAAAAACGGGGCTTGCGCCCCGTTTTATTTTGTCACCTGACAGCCCAGCTTAGATGCTGTAGTACATCTCGAATTCAACCGGATGAGTCGTCATGCGCAGACGCGTGACTTCTTCCATCTTCAAAGTGATGTAAGCATCGAGGAAATCGTTGGAGAACACGCCGCCGCGGGTCAGGAACTCACGATCCTTGTCCAGATGAGCCAATGCTTCGTCCAGCGAAGTACATACTGTTGGGATCTTTGCATCTTCTTCCGGCGGCAAGTCGTACAGGTTCTTGTCAGCTGGATCGCCAGGGTGAATCTTGTTGGCGATACCGTCCAGACCCGCCATCATCAGTGCCGCAAAACACAGGTATGGGTTGGCAGTTGGATCGGGGAAACGTGTTTCGATACGACGCGCCTTGTCGCTGGCTACGTGCGGAATACGGATCGAAGCGGAACGGTTCTTGGCAGAATAGGCCAGCTTGGTCGGTGCTTCGTAGTGAGGAACCAGACGCTTGTAGGAGTTGGTACCCGGATTGGTGATTGCGTTCAAAGCCTTGGCATGCTTGATGATACCGCCGATGTAGAACAGTGCGGTTTCGGACAGACCGGCATAGCCGTTACCTGCGAACAGGTTCTTGCCATCCTTCCAGATCGACTGATGCACATGCATACCGGAGCCGTTGTCGCCGACGATAGGCTTGGGCATAAAGGTCGCAGTCTTGCCATACTGGTGCGCGACGTTGTGCACAACGTATTTCAGCGCCTGAGTCTGATCGGCGCGACGCACCAGGGTATCAAACTTGGTACCGATTTCGCATTGACCGGCTGTCGCTACTTCGTGGTGATGAACCTCGACTTCAATGCCAATATCTTCCAGCGCCAGACACATCGCCGCACGGATGTCGTTCAGACTGTCCACCGGAGGAACCGGAAAGTATCCGCCCTTGACCACCGGACGGTGGCCGGTATTGCCGCTGTCGTACTTCTCATCAGAAGACCAGGCGGCTTCTTCGGAATTAATTTTTACCGAGCAACCGGACATATCAATTTTCCAGTTTACCGAATCAAAAATAAAGAACTCTGGCTCAGGGCCGAAGTAAGCGGTATCGCCCACACCGCTGGATTGCAGATAGGCTTCTGCACGCTTCGCAATCGAGCGCGGGTCGCGGTCATAGCCCTTGCCGTCGGTAGGCTCTACCACGTCGCAAGTAATGACGATGGTGTTTTCGTCCATGAACGGATCGAGGTAGGCGGTGGCCGGATCCGGCATCAACAACATGTCTGACGCCTGGATACCCTTCCAGCCGGCAATGGAAGAACCATCGAAAGCGTGACCTTCCTCAAATTTATCCAGACCCACGTACTTGGCAGGCACACTGACGTGCTGCTCTTTGCCACGTGTATCGGTGAAACGAAAATCCATAAATTTGACATCATGGTCTTTAACCATCTGCAACACATCATTTACCGACAACGACATAACTCTCTCCTCAATAATCAAATCAAACAGTCAACCAGAACCCGAAATATCAAATGCAGAAAGCGTGCCAACGCCATCTGCATGTCAAGTCGGCATTGTGCCATAAGCCCGTGATATAGCACAAAAATAAATCGCACCAAACATGGGCGCAATCAGGTGTTTATGCACTATTGTTGTGCGTGATTGCTATGAATGTGTATGGCACGAAACAAGGGGTCATCTCGAACCAGCTCATCACAGCGTGCCTGCAAAGTTTTGACATGCTCGGTGGTTTGCTGACCAGCGGGCAGATAGAGCTCCACATCCACCTTGCCCTCCAGATAATGAAATATCACGCGATTACCCGCCAGGCTGGCATCACCGAGACGCTCGGCAAGCTGTGCCAGCAATCCGGGGCGACTAGGCAATTTAATATTGTGTTTGCTCTGCATGTCGTCTTCCGGATCAATGTGCACCATCACATCCAGTACATGATGATGCTTGAGTACGGCATGGCGGGCCGTTTCGGCGATGTAATGCCCTTCAGAAACACTGATTTTGGGGTCAACCAGTATGTGTGCATCGACCAGCGCATTATCAGCCATCTTGCGCGTCCGCAAATCATGCAGGCCCAACACGCCGTGGGTATTCAGCAAAGTTTGCCGTATGGCTTGCACCTCTTCGGCGTCCAGTCCGGTATCGATGAGCTCTGCCAGGGCCTCCAGCGCCAGCTTGCCGCCCATATGCGCAATCATCACGCCCACCACGGCCGCCGCCACCAGATCCAGAAAAGTGTAACCCAGCAAATTCCCGCCTATGCCCACCACCACCACCAACGACGATGCCGCATCGGAACGGGCGTGCCACGCGTTAGCCACCAGCATCTGCGATCGCACCCGCTTGGCTACCGCCAGCATGTAACGGAACATGCCTTCCTTGGCGATCAAGGCAAAAGCGGCAATACCGAGCGCGACTGGGTTAACCGCCTGCAACGCCTCCGGGTGCTGCAGGCGCAGCGCAGCAGCCACCAGCAAGCCCACTCCCAGCACTGCCAGAAAAATGCCCAGTATCAAGGTGGCAGCGGTTTCCACTCTTGCGTGACCGTAAGGATGGTTGGCATCAGCATGGCGGTTTCCATGCCGATTGGCATACAGCACCAGCACATCGGACAACAAATCTGACAGCGAATGCAGTCCGTCGGCCATCAAGGCTTGTGAATGCGAAAAAAATCCGCCCACGACCTGAAAGAACGTTAATAGCACATTGATCACGATACTCACCCAGGTGCTTTTTTGCGCAGCGGCAAACCGTTCTGGGTCGGTAGGCTCAAAAATCTCTTTATCCGTGTGAGTAGGGTGTGTGTGATTTTTCATGTCGATTACGCTAGTATGTAGCTGTGCCGCACAGCATAGCGCAGGCACATTCAAAGAATACCCGCAATATTACAGGAAGAAACATCATGGGAAAAATTACCGCCATTCTGCAATCCGCACAACAACGTGCCAAAGAATTAAATCTGCCCTACGAGGGCGCACTATTCCCGGATGAAGCGCAGGAAATATTGCAGTCCGCACCGGGTGCAAAACTTGTGGATGTGCGCTGCCGCGCGGAGCTTGACTGGGTTGGCCGCATTCCCGATGCAGTCGAAATTGAATGGGCGTCTTATCCTGGCATGACACCCAATCCAAACTTCATTGCCGCGCTGGAACAGCAAGTGGACAAGGAAGCACTGGTGCTCTTCATTTGCCGCAGCGGCGCACGCTCCAACTTCGCCGCCATTGCGGCTACTCAGGCAGGTTATCGCGATAGCTACAATGTGCTGGTGGGCTTCGAAGGCGAGAAAGATGCTCAAGGGCATCGCAACACTTCAGGCGGCTGGCGTGTTGAAGGCTTACCCTGGGTACAAGGCTAATCGCAGTAATCGATAATCAGCGGGGCGTGGTCGGAGAAACGCTCCGCCTTGTAAATGCTGGCCAGCTGTGCACGTTGCGCGATAGCGGGTGTGGCAATTTGGTAGTCGATGCGCCAGCCGACATTTTTCGCCCATGCCTGCCCGCGATTTGACCACCAGGTATAGGCTTCCAGCTCAGGGTGTACGTGACGAAACACATCAACGAAACCCGCCTCATCGAATAAACCGGTCAGCCAGGCACGCTCTTCGGGCAGAAAACCGGAATTTTTCCTGTTGCCGCGCCAGTTTTTCAGATCGATTTCCTTATGCGCGATGTTCCAGTCGCCGCACACCACCACTTCACGTCCGCTGGCGCGCAAGTCTTGCAAATGCGGTAAAAAAGCCGCCATGAAGTCAAACTTGACCTGCTGTCGTTGTTCGCCGCTGGAGCCGGATGGCAGATACAGCGATACCACGCTGTAGTCCGCAAAATCTGCACACAAATAGCGCCCCTCGTCATCAAACTCGCTGATGCCCAAGCCCACTGTGACGTGCTGCGGCTTTTCGCGGCAATAGATGCCTACCCCGCTGTAGCCTTTTTTTTCGGCGTAATGAAAATAGCCGTGGTAGCCGTGCGGCGCGAGCATTTGTTCCGTCATATCGGCGGCTTGCGCCTTGAGTTCCTGCAAACAAATAACATCGGCATTCTGAACAGCCAGCCATTGATAAAACCCCTTGCTGGCGGCGGAACGAATACCATTCAGGTTGATAGAAATGATGCGCACGAAAAATTCCAATGTGAGAGAACGCGCGATTATAATGTTTCCCACCGTTACTTCCTACACGCGCAAACGCCATGTACAACTTCAGACAGGATTTTATTCACTTTGCCGTTCAGCAAAAGGTGCTGCGTTTCGGTGAATTTCAAACCAAGGCCGGGCGGTTATCACCCTATTTTTTCAACGCCGGCCTGTTCAATGACGGCACATCGCTGCGCAATCTGTCACAGTTCTATGCGCAAGCCATTCTGGCATCCGATATTCAGTTCGATATGCTGTTCGGTCCCGCCTACAAAGGCATACCGCTGGCAGCGGGCACCGCAATTGCGCTAGCCGAACAAGGTCGCAATGTACCCTATTGCTACAATCGCAAGGAGGTCAAAGACCACGGCGAGGGCGGCACCACAGTGGGTGCGAAGTTACAAGGACGCGTGTTGATTATCGACGATGTCATTTCCGCCGGCACATCGGTGCGGGAATCCATAGACCTGATACGCGCCGCAGGTGCGGAGCCCTGCGCCGTCGTAATCGCGCTGGATCGCATGGAACGCGGGCAGGGTGACTTGTCCGCTGTACAGGAAGTCCGTCTGAACTACAACATTCCGGTTGTGGCGATAGCCACGCTGAATGACCTGCTGGGCTTCTTGCAGGGCACGCCCGAAATGGTTAAAAACCTGGCCGCCGTGCAGGCCTATCGCGATCTTTTTGGAGTGAAAAATGACCAAATCTAAATTGCTGTTCGCCCTGATTGCCGGCGCAACCTTTTGTTCGCCTGTCTCGGCAAAAATGTACAAATGGGTGGATGATCAGGGCACGACGCACTATGGCCAGACCATCCCGCCCGAATATGCCGGAAAAGATCGCCAGCTATTGAACAAATCCGGTGTCATCATTAAAACCCAGGATGTGCTGACACCGGAAGAGCGGCGTGCCCACGAGTCGGAAGTAAACAAGATACGCACGAATGAGGACGAAGCAAGGGATAAAAGACGCTACGACAAATCCCTGACCGATACCTACAGCAGCGTAGAGGAAATTGAACTATCCCGCTCCCGCAATCTCCAGCAGGTCGACGCACGCATCAACAGCATCAATTCGCAACTCAAGATGGCCAACAAAAACTTGCTGGGTTTCCAAAAAGATGTGGCTAGCCGAAGCAAAGCCGGTGGCAATATCCCTGCCTCCTTGCGTGATGATCTTAAGGAAGCGCAGGGGCGCGTACAACATCTGCAGCAGGATCTGGACAAATACAAGGCTGAGAAACAGGCTGTACAAGCACGTTACGATGCAGATAAGGTACGTTACAAGGAGCTGACCGGAAAATAGTTACAGCGGTTCGAACTGAAAAGTCGTTGCATTATAACCCAGCAACTGCCCCTGATTGATATCGAGATACCAGCCGTGCAGTCTGAGCGTTCCCGCAGCCACACGCTGCGCTATCCACGGGAAGGTAAGCAGGTTTTCCAGCGACACCAGAATTGCGCGCTGCTCACAGGCAGTCTGGCGCTGCTCTGCGCTGGCATCGGCATAATCCTGCTCCACACTGACGCGTGCGGAATCAACCAGCTTCATCCAGTCATCGATAAAGGAATCGGGATTAGCCGCCACCCCGGTTTGCAGCAATGTCTGTATGCCCCCGCAGTGCGCGTGTCCCAACACGACGATATGCTCCACGCCCAGATTACACACGCCGTATTCAAGTGCTGCAGTCGTTCCGTGGTGGCCGACGCGCTCTTCATTCGGCGGAACCAGATTGGCCACATTGCGGATCACAAATAATTCGCCCGGTTCGCAATCGAAAATGAGCGCGGGATCAACCCGCGAATCACAGCAACCTACGATCAAAAACTTGGGCTTTTGACCTTCTGCGAACAAGCGCAGATACTCAACATCGTCGCTTGGAAAACGATTATCACGGAAACGCAAAAACCCTGCTATCAGCGCTTGTGGCCAGCTAGTGTGATTTTCTGTCATTACAGCAGATGCTTTCTGATTTTTATAGATTCTCTCATGCTGCCATCAAGCGCTCTAATGCTTCCTGATATTTATCAGCTGTTTTCTTCATCACCTGTTGCGGAATATGGGGTCCGGGTGCCTGCTTGTTCCAGCCCGATGTTTCCAGCCAGTCACGAACAATCTGTTTGTCAAAACTGGGCGGGTTGCTGCCCACCTGATAAGCTTCGGCAGGCCAAAAACGCGATGAATCCGGTGTCAGCGCCTCATCAATCAGATATAGCTGACCTTTTTCATCCACCCCGAATTCAAACTTGGTATCCGCAATGATAATACCTTTGCCGGATGCGTAATTCGCGGCTTCAACATACAGTGCTATCGCCGCATCACGGACTTCTGCTGCCCGCGCTTCGCCCAATAATTCAATCGTTTGCACGAAGGAAATGTTCTCGTCGTGATCCCCCACGGCGGCTTTGGTAGAGGGCGTGAACAACGGCTGTGGCAGCTTTTCGGCTTCACGCAGGCCGGACGGCAGGGTCAGGCCGCAGACCGTACCGGTTTTTTGATAGTCCTTCCAGCCTGAACCTACCAGATAACCGCGCACAATCGCTTCTATTGGCAAAGGCTTGAGTTTTTTGGTCACAAAAGAGCGGCCTCGTACCTGCTCCTGTTCTGCCGCGCCACTCACTACCGATTCCGGCGCAATACCGCTCAGATGATTGGGGATAATGTGCTGTAATTTTTCAAACCAGAAATTTGACAGAGTCGTAAGCACTTCACCCTTGCCCGGAATCGGATCAGGCAAAATCACATCGAACGCCGACAACCGGTCGGTCTGTACGATCAACAAATGTTCTGCATCGACTTCGTAGAGATCGCGCACCTTGCCGCGATGCAACAAGGTCAAGCTGGTTAAACTGGATTCATGCAGGACAGACATGGCGCTTCCTTATAAACAATTAATAGGTGAAAACGAATCTTGCGCCCCCGACTTCACACCGAGCGACAGATTAAGGCAATACTGGCAAAACTGTCTCGGCAACCTTTGTCGCTTGTTGTTTTCGATACTCAGTCAGGCGTTGTGCCAGCGGTGCATTAGTCAAAGCCAGCATGGAAATGGCGAACAGCCCGGCATTCGCTGCACCGGCTTCGCCAATCGCGAACGTCGCAACCGGAATTCCCTTGGGCATTTGCACGATGGACAACAGCGAGTCCATCCCTTTGAGATACTTGGACGGAATCGGCACACCGAACACCGGCAGTGTGGTTTTTCCGGCAATCACACCGGCAAGATGCGCTGCGCCACCCGCGCCGGCGATGAAACACTGCACACCTTGCGCGCTGACTTCCTTGATGTAATCAAACAACAAATCAGGCGAGCGATGCGCAGAGATGACGCGCGCGTCATAAGCTACGCCAAAGTCTTTCAGTTGTTGCGCGGCCTGACTCATGATTTCCCAATCATTGCTGCTGCCCATGATGATGGAAACAAGCGGTTTGGACATAATAACTCCTCAGTTCTCAGACGTAAAAATGCCCCCGAACGCGGGGGCATTAGAAGGTATTACACGCCCTTGTGGTAACCCACTACGCGCTCAACTTCGTTCTTTGAACCCATAATGACCGGCACACGCTGGTGCAAACCGGTAGGCTGCAGCTCCATGATGCGCTCACGTCCTGTTGAACATACGCCGCCTGCCTGCTCGACGATGAACGACATTGGATTGGCTTCATACATCAGACGCAGTTTACCTGCCTTGCCGGCTTCCTTGTTGTCAAACGGATACAGGAAAATACCGCCGCGAGTCAGAATGCGGTGAATTTCTGCAACCATGGAAGCCACCCAGCGCATGTTGAAGTTCTTCTCGCGACCGCCGTCACGGCCCTTGACGCACTCTTCGATGTAGCGCTGCACCGGCTCTTCCCAGTAACGGCGATTGGACATGTTGATCGCGAATTCCTGCGTATCAACAGGGATCTGCATATCAGGGTTAGTCAGGAAGAAGTCACCTACATCGCGATCCAGTGTGAAGCCATTCACGCCGTTACCGGTAGTGATGACCATCATGGTGTTCGGGCCGTACAGCGCATAACCGGCGCAAACCTGCTTGGTGCCAGGCTGCATGAAATCGGCTGCGGTAGGATTGGTTACGCCTTCAGGACAGCGCAGGATGGAGAAAATCGTACCGACAGAAATATTTACGTCGATGTTGGAAGATCCGTCCAGCGGGTCAAAAGTAATCAGATATTTACCACGCGGGTATTGCTTGGGGATTTCATAGATGTCATCCATTTCTTCCGATGCCATCGCAGCCAGGTGGCCACCCCACTCATTCGCCTTGATGAAAACATCGTTGGTGATGATGTCCAGCTTCTTTTGGGTTTCGCCTTGAATATTTTCACTGCCTGCGCTGCCCAGCACGCCGATTAGCGCGCCCTTATTTACGTCATGAGCAATTTGTTTGCATGCCGAAACGATATCGCTCAACAGCCCGGTAAATTCGCCGCTGGCATTGGGAATGTGACGTTGCTCTTCAATGATGAATTGAATCAGACTTTTACTCATGCTTTCTCCTCGGTTATTAAAGTAAATTAGTTATTAAATTTCGACTTTGTGATTCTACCGCTTTTACGCCCTGTTCTGCGCGCAAAGCAGGTTTATTTGGCTCGCCATTATTTAGTAAGCGAAATGAACAGTTGCGGCAATTTCGCCGGCAGATCCGCTACCTTGTCGATGATGGTGTACTGCTTGCCGAAAATATCCTTCACATATTCGTCCGCCTTGGGGTCCAGGTTGATGCAATAAGCATAAATACCTTCTTGATCCAGCTCAGCGACGGCTCTGCGTGCATCTTCGATCAGGATGCGACCATCCTTGCTGTCGATATCCGCAGGCTCACCGTCAGTCAGGATCAGCATCAACTTTTTATCGGCTTGCTGTTTTTCCAGATAATGCGAAGCATGGCGCATCGCCGCGCCCATGCGCGTGGAATAACTGGCCTCCATCGCCGCAAGCCTGCCCTTCACCTCATCATCCCACTTTTCGCTAAACCCCTTGATATGCATGTAGCGCACGTCGTGACGCGTGTTGGAATGAAATCCAGCAATAGCAAACGGGTCACCCAGCTTTTCTATTGCCCAGGCCAGCAAGGAAACCGCCTCCTGGCTCAACTCCAGTATCGTCTGTTCGCTGCCGGCAGCCTTCTCATTGAGCGATTCGGACAAATCAAGCAGCACCGTAACCGCGATATTACGCCCGCTGGTCTTGTGGCTCATGTTGATGCGCGGATCAGGTGAAGAACCACCCTTGAAATCGATCAATGAGCGCAAGGCCACATCCAGATCCAGTTCGCTGCCCTCTTCCTGGTAGCGGATACGCACCTTGTCCTGCGGTTTGATCAAATCAAGCATTTTTTTCAAACGCTTGGCCAGTGACGCATGCTTGACCAGCAGCCTGTCGATATCCGCCGCATTGCCTTTTGGATGCAGGTTCTCATATACGCTCACCCAGTCAGGACGGTAGCTCTGGTTATTGTAGTCCCACTCGGGGTAGTGGCGCGGCGGCAGACCTTCGATCTCCTTGCCCGGCTCCATTTTGCGATGTTGATCGGCAACCTCTCCCTCGTCATCTTCCTCGATGAAATGCCACATCTGGCGATTGTCGTCGCGATAACTTACCACGGTGTCCTTGAAGTGAGTCCTGGCGAGCTGGTCGCTTTGGCGACGCGTTCTGGCAACGAATGAAACCGCCAGACTGGCAATCTCCTGCGTGTTCATATCACCCTCCTGCATCAACGCGTGAAAGCGTTGCGCAAACTCGATGACGTGCGCATTTTTATAAGTGTGCTGCGGATCGAGGATCGCGCGCGACAGCATCGTCAAGCGATGGCGCACGCCAGATTCTCTTTCCGGATCGCAGGCATCTTCCGCAGGCGCAGGATGCAAAGCCAGAAACAGTCGACGCAGACCCGGATATTCGCGCATTGCCAGATATTCTACCCGGCTGTCTTCCAGGCACTCCGCTGCCATACGCTGAAACGGGCTGAAGTTGTCAGCGAAGATCTTCGTACTCCAGCGCCGATGTCCGACCATATGCGCCAGGGTCGCACGATACCGGTCTATGCCGGATACGCCATTCATGTCGTTATAGACATCCGGCAAGCGTATGCCCAAATTGTCGTAATAGGGAACTGGCTGGCGCAACTCGTCGAACATGCTGGAATAGGGGATCAACAGATCCTCGTCTTGCCACAAGCCGCGCAAATACATGTCCAGTTTGCGCTCATTGTCCATCAGCAACGTGCCATGCCGCTCGCGCTGCAACACCGCACGGCTGTCCGCAGACTGCAGGCTGAAGTAATCAATTTGCCGTTCGGGATGATCGTTGTAATAACGAACACCGTAATCAACCCAGTTCTTCAGTCCTGCCAGGGATAATTGACCAAGGAGAACCGCGATCTGCTTAAACAGCGACGGCAAGCCCGGGCTGGCGAAGGTCTGATGTATGCCGTGTATGGAACCTGTGGTGCGTTCCATTAAATCCAGGATGAGGTTCAGATACTCCTGCAACTGCTGCCGGGCGGGCAACCTGCGCACCACACTCGGCAACGATTGCAAAAAGGGTGTAATCGCTTTGCCATTGGGCGATTTGTACATTCTGCGTATGCACTCTGCGATTGCGGGCAGAGCATCTTCACCTGATTTCCTGGCGATACCCGGCCACTCTTCCAGGAAAATCAGGATGGGTTCAGCACCGCGCCCCATCTTGCCAAGAAAACGCGCATATTCGATATAAGCACTGACTCCCTCTCCGCTAAGTTTGACCAGCGCGTCTTGCATGCAATCAGCAAACACCTCGCCCACGCGTGGAAAGCCGCAGTCAAGCTGTTGCCAATAAATTTCGAATTCGTTAACCTGAATTTCGCGCAGCGATTCGCTTTCCCGCTCACCCGCTCGCGGGATAACCAGCGACTTGCCCGCTTGCGGGCTTAGTCGATTGGCTGGTTGCTCCTCCAGAGGATTGAGGTGAGGAGAACGGGCTTGCCCGTCTGATATGGTTGTGATTTCCATGATTTTCCTACGGAGTGCGGCGACAAGTCGCCGCTATAAGAGCGAAAAACGCAGACGCGTCTGCGCACTCCAAAATTAGGCAAACACAGCATCAATCGCATGATCCAGTGTATCGCGTATGTCCGCATCGTCGGTAATCGGGCGCACCATAGCCATACGGCATGCATCCCTGGGCTCGACCCCGCTCTTGATCAGTGTTGCCGCGTACACCAGCAAACGCGTGGAAACGCCCTCATCCAGGCCATGCCCCTTCAGATTACGGGCCGCCACTCCAATCTTGACCAGCTTGGCGCAAATGTCTGCATCCATGCCCGTCTCCTTGCTGAGAATTTCAGTCTCCAGCTTGCTTGTCGGATAATCAAAATCGAGAGCCGTAAAACGCTGTTTGGTGGATTGCTTCAGATCCTTCAGCAAACTCTGGTAGCCGGGATTGTAGGAAATCACCAACTGAAAATCCGGGTGCGCTTGAATCAATTCGCCCTTTTTGTCCAGCGGCAAGGTACGTCTGTGATCGGTCAACGGATGGATCACCACCGTGGTGTCCTGACGCGCTTCGACGATTTCGTCCAGATAGCAGATCGCGCCGATGCGCGCGGCCGTGGTCAGCGGGCCATCCAGCCAGCGCGTACCGTTTGCATCGAGCAAATAGCGCCCGACCAGATCGCTTGCCGTCATGTCTTCGTTACACGCCACCGTGATCAACGGCTTGTTCAATTTCCACGCCATATATTCGATAAAGCGGGATTTGCCGCAACCTGTCGGGCCCTTCACCATCACAGGCAAACGGGCAGCATAGGCTGCCTCATACAACGTTACTTCATTGCCCTGCGCTTGGTAAAACGGCTCCTGATGAATCTTGTATTGATCTTTATCAGTCATGTTACCCCCCATACTCGCCACGTATCCGCGCGGTCAAAACGGTTTTTATTTTTGGAAAAAAACGCCCCCAGCAAGTGGGGGCGCGTTTTCACAGCGTTAATAGCAACCAGGCTTACTTGTGTACGCCCAGCTTTTCGCGCCAGCCCGGGAATATCTTGTCGGCATCGCCAGGGAAAGACTCAAATGCGCGCGCAAATTCCTTGTGCTCCTTCGCGAATTCGATAGGGTCCGCACCCGCTTTCCAGCACTCATACGACTGACGCAAGGAGATCGCACCCGCCGCAGGAGAGTCGATATGACCATAAGAACCGCCGCCAGAAGTATTGATCACGTTGCCGTGACCGAGGTTTTCGAAGAAACCTGGCAGACGCAGCGCGTTCATACCGCCGGAGATGATAGGCGTTGTCGGCTTCATGCCGTGCCATTCCTGGTGGAAGTAAGGACCATCCGCGGAATCGCGCTCGATCATGTAGGCGATGTTGCGGTCATCCTTGCCTCCTTCCATCTTGCCGTAGCCCATAGTACCTACGTGGATACCGGAAGCACCTTGCAGACGGGACATCTTGGACAGCACAAATGCCGTGTATCCGCGTACCGCAGAAGGCGATGTGACCGCACCATGACCGGCACGATGGTAGTGCAGGTATTGGCCAGGATACTGACGACGTGCTGTCGTGATCATGCCGGGACCGCCAACATAGCCGTCAACCAAGAAAGCGACCTTGTTTGCATCCGGTCCGAACGTTTCCAGGATGTAATCGGCACGCGCCAACATTTCATAGTGATCGTCAGCCGTAATGTTAGCCGAGAACAACTTTGCCTGACCGGTTTCATCCATGGCGCGCTTCATTGCATCATAGACCAGCGGGATGACTTTCTTGGTAGGGCAGAACACCTGATTACCTTGTGGCTCGTCGTTCTTAATGAAGTCACCACCCAGCCAGAACTGGTAAGCCGCCTTGGCAAATGGCTCAGGGCGCAAACCCAGCTTGGGCTTGATGATGGTACCGGAAATGTAACCCCCGTTAACACGAGGACGACCCAGAATGTCCCACATATCGGTGATGTCCTTGGAAGGGCCGTCGAACAGACGCAGCATCGACCAGGGAACATAGAAATCCTGCATTTGCAGATGTTTCACGTCGCCCATACCCTGGTTGTTACCAATCGCCAGTGTCAGGAATGAAACAATCATCGCACGACCGTCGATCACGTTGCGATCAAACAGGTCATTCGGGTAAGCCACCTTCATGATGCCTTTGGCTTCATCGATGAAATACACCAATGCGTCTACGCCCTTGGTGAAATCATCGGTTGTCGATACTTCAACGTTGGTGCCTGTTGAAGATTCAGCAGCGATGTGCGCAGCGACTTCCAGAAAACCATAGCCAGTGGCTGGTGCCATGTGGTAAGCAACGAGAATGTGCCCGTCACCCTTGATCAGATCTTCTTCTTTTAACGACAGATCTGCATAACGATTCGATTGATCCATAATTTACTCTCCTGTATGTTAACGATAATTCACTAACTACCTACGTACGACAACTTGCGACTGGTTGACACTATAGTGCTACCGCCCTATAAGCGATAGTCAATTATTTTTATAAGAACCATAAGAAATGCTTATGGTTCTGTATAATCACGCGATACAACTCACTCATCTCGCCGCCATGCTCCACTTCACTTTACGTCAATTGCAAGTATTTGAGAAAGTGGCCAGCCATTTAAACTACTCACGCGCAGCTGAAGAACTATACCTCTCACAACCGGCAGTGTCCATGCAAATCAAGCAACTGGAAGGGCACATCGGACTGCCGTTATTCGAACAAATGGGGAAAAAAATATTTCTTACCGAGGCCGGGCGTGAACTGTTTCATTACGCGCGCAGCATCTCACAACAATTAATCGAAATGGAAGCGGTGTTCGACGATATGAAAGGAGGGGGGCTGGGAAAATTCATTCTGTCGGTAGTCAATACTGCCAATTATTTCACACCGCAGTTGCTGGCTAAATTTTGCCAGCGGCACCCGAACATCAATGTGATTCTGCAAGTTGCCAATCGGGACGCCGTACTCAAACAACTTGCCGACAACAGCACTGATCTGGCCATCATGGGTCAGCCACCTGATGGCTTAGATCTCAACGCAGAGTCGTTTCTGGACAATCCCCTGGTGGTCATTGCCGCCCCGAGTCATGCCTTGGCCACACTCAAAAACATCCAATTCTCACAGCTCGCCAGTGAAACCTTTATGTCCCGCGAAAAGGGTTCCGGTACGCGCAGTGCGATGGAGCGCGTTTTCGATCTGCATCACATTCAACCGCACATCAGCATGGAAATGGAAACCAACGAGGCCATCAAGCAGGCCGTGCGCGCAGGCATGGGACTGGGCATATTATCGCTACACAGCATCGAACTGGAACTGGAAACCGGCAGGCTGGCGATACTGGACGTCGAAAACTTTCCACTATTGCGCCACTGGTTTGTTGCGCATCGCCGCAACAAACGCTTGTCCAGCGCCGCCCTGGCTTTCAAGGAATTTTTACTGACTGAGGCTGCACAATAAACCCATACAACGCTTATTTGCTAATGCTGCAACAAAAAGGCGACCCGAAGGTCGCCTTTTTGCTGGTCATGAAGAACGCTTACTTGATAATCGCGTTCAACTCACCCTTGGCGTAACGGTTTGCCATTGCTTCCAGTGAAATCGGCTTGATCTTGGCTGCCTGACCTGCGCAACCAAAGGCTTCATAACGCGCCTTGCAAATTTGCTTCATTGCCACCGTGGTAGCTGCCAGGAACTTGCGCGGATCGAAATCTTTGGTATTTTGCGCGAGATAACGGCGGGTTGCGCCGGTAGAGGCCATACGCAGATCCGTGTCGATGTTGACTTTACGCACGCCGTTCTTGATGCCTTCGACGATTTCCTCAACCGGAACGCCGTAAGTTTCGCCCATGGTGCCGCCGAACTCGTTGATGATTTTCAGCCATTCCTGTGGCACGCTTGATGAACCGTGCATCACGAGGTGCGTGTTAGGCAGACGAGCATGAATTTCCTTGATGCGGTCGATGCGCAATACCGCACCGGTAGGAGGGCGAGTAAATTTGTATGCGCCGTGTGAAGTTCCGATGGCGATCGCCAGTGCATCCACGCCGGTTTGACGCACGAATTCAGCCGCTTCTTCCGGATCGGTCAGCAATTGGTCGTGGCTCAGAACGCCTTCAGCGCCGTGACCGTCTTCCTTTTCGCCTTCGCCAGATTCCAGAGAACCCAGACAGCCCAATTCACCTTCAACAGACACACCCACCGCATGGGACATTTCAGCCACACGGCGGGAAATATTGACGTTGTATTCAAAAGAGGAAGGCGTTTTGCCGTCTGCCAGCAAGGAGCCGTCCATCATCACGCTGGAAAAACCAGAGCGGATTGCGTTAATACAAACGGCTTCAGAGGCACCGTGATCCTGATGCATAACGACTGGAATATGCGGATACATTTCCACAGCAGCTTCGATGAGGTGACGCAGAAACGGTTCACCGGCGTACTTACGTGCACCGGCAGAACCTTGCATGATGACCGGGCTATTGCACTCGTCAGCCGCTTCCATAATCGCCTTAACCTGCTCCAGGTTGTTGACGTTGAATGCCGGTAAACCGTAGCTATTTTCTGCTGCATGATCGAGAAGTTGACGCAAAGATACTAAAGCCATTTTTTTCTCCTGATTGATTAAAAATTCTTATTTCTTTGATTTTTTGACACGTTTACTCAGATGCTGTTCTTGTGGTGATCGCCAATTCGCACAATTTTCATGGTATTGGTATGCCCGGATTTGCCTACGGCCTCGCCTACGGTAACGACGACCAAATCACCATCACCGACATAACCCATTTCAACCAGCTGCTGTTCCGCATCTATCAGCTCCTGAGCGGGGTGTTGCGCATTCCTGCCTGGAAACAGTACCGGATGTACGCCGCTGAACAAAGTCACCTTAGTCAGGGTTTGCTCAACCGGCGTCAAAGCAAAGATAGGCACTCCGGCATTCACGCGTGACATCCACAGGGCCGTCGAACCGGATTGTGTCAGTGCCACGATCGCCTTCACCTTGAAATGGGAAGCGGCAAACAGCGCGGACATAGCGATAGACTGGTCGATGCGGGTAAATTTCTGCACGATTCCGCGACGATCCATCGCATGATCATCCGCCTGATGTTCAGCATTGAGACAAATGCGCACCATGGCCTCGATGGTTTCCACCGGATAATCACCCACAGCGGTTTCTGCGGACAGCATTACCGCATCCGTGCCATCCAATACCGCATTCGCCACATCCGAGACTTCCGCACGTGTCGGAATCGGATTGGTAATCATCGACTCCATCATCTGCGTAGCGGTAATGACCAGACGATTCTTGGCACGCGCCATTTTGATCATGCGTTTTTGCAATCCCGGCACGGCAGCATCACCCACTTCCACGCTCAAGTCGCCGCGCGCCACCATGATGGCATCTGATGCGTCGATAATATCGGCCAAGGCCGGGATCGCTTCGGCGCGCTCAATCTTGGCCATCAACATGCTCTGACCGCCTGCTTCGTGCATCAACTTGCGCGCGTAACGCATGTCATCTCCGCTACGCGGGAAAGAGATCGCCAGATAGTCGGCTTTGATCAGCGCAGCTGTCTTGATGTCTTCCTTGTCCTTCTCGGTCAGCGCGGGTGCCGTCAAACCTCCGCCCTTGCGATTGATACCCTTATTGTTGGATAAAATACCGCCGCGCACCACCTTGCAGACTATGCTTGTGCCGTTGACTTCGACTACGTCAAATTCCAGCATGCCATCATTAAGTAACAGTACCGAGCCACGACTAACATCGTTGGGCAACTCCTTGTAGTCCAGCCCGACGCGCTCCTGATTACCCAGGCCAGTCATGGCTGCATCGAGAATAAACGTATCGCCTCTGTTCAGCTCGATCTTGTCATTCTCGAATTTTCCCACACGGATTTTCGGGCCCTGCAGATCGGCCAAAATACCAACGGTTCGTCCAACTGCTTTCGCGGCAGCCCGCACAACCTCGGCACGTTTCATATGATCGGCAGCCGAGCCATGCGAGAAATTCATCCGCACCAGATCGACTCCGGCACGTATCATTTCTTCAAGGACTTTCTGGTCGCTGGAGGCGGGCCCCAGCGTTGCAACTATTTTGGTTCTACGCAGCATGTGAGTCCTAGTAAATTATTGTTTAGCGCGTTCTTCCAGAATCGCCACCGCAGGCAAAGTTTTGCCTTCGAGGAACTCAAGAAATGCACCGCCTGCAGTGGAGATATAGGACACTTTGTCAAAAATATCGTACTTCTGAATCGCTGCAATCGTGTCGCCGCCACCCGCCAACGTAAAGGCTTTGGTTTCAGCAATGGCTTTAGCTATGGCTTTGGTGCCTTCGCCAAACTGATCAAATTCAAACACGCCGACCGGACCATTCCACACCACTGTTCCGGCATTCATGATGATGTCACAGATTTCCTGCGCGGACTTGGGGCCAATGTCAAAAATCATCTCGTCATCGGTAACGTCCTTAGCGTCTTTCAGGATAGCCGGCGTATTCTCATTGCCCGGAATAAAGGGTGCAGCCGTACCCACCACGACATCGGTCGCGATAGGAATGATGGCGCCACGTGCCGTCATCTTGGCAATCAGCGCCTGTGCAGTTGGGACCAGATCGTCCTCGCACAGCGATTTGCCCACAGGGTGCCCCGTCGCCTTGAGGAAGGTGTTGGCGATGCCACCACCGACGACCAACTGCTCGCATTTTTCAGACAAGGATTCGAGTACGGTCAGCTTGGTGGAGACCTTGGAGCCGCCAACGATGGCGACCATCGGACGTGCCGGGCTGAGTAACGCTTTAGTCAACGCTTCCAGTTCTTCGGTCAGCAAAATGCCGGCCGCAGCAACGGGTGCAAATCTGGCCACCCCATGAGTCGATGCCTGGGCGCGGTGCGCGGTGCCGAAGGCATCCATTACGAATACATCGCACAAGGCGGCATATTTTCTGGAGAGCTCTTCATTGCTTTTCTTCTCACCCTTGTTGAAGCGGCAATTTTCCAGCAATACCAATTCGCCTTCAGCCACATCAAAGCCACCCTCTGTCCAGTCCTTGATCAGACGAACCGGTTTGCCCAGCTTGTTGGCGATAACATCTGCAACCGGCTTCAGCGAGTTTTCTTCGGAATACACACCCTCTTCAGGGCGGCCCAGGTGCGAGGTCACCATCACGCGTGCGCCCGCATTAAGCGCGGCATTGATCGTGGCCATGGAGGCCGTGATACGCGCATCGGAGGTAACTTTGCCGTCTTTAACGGGCACATTCAGATCAGAACGAATCAGGACACGCTTGCCCTTGAGATCCAGATCGGTCATTTTAATCACGGACATTTTCTACTCCAAAAAATGGTAAGCGGTGAATGGTGAGTGGTGAGTTGGTTTTTCCACTTGCTACTTTCCACTCTCCACTCACTGCAATTAAGCGATGTGACGAACCATACGCATCAAATTGCAGGTATAACCGTATTCATTGTCATACCAGGCCACTACCTTGACAAAGGTTGGGTCGAGCGCGATACCCGCTTCGGCATCAAATACGGACGGGCAGGTATAACCACGGAAATCGGTGGAAACCACTTTTTCTTTGGTAAAGCCCAGCACGCCCTTCAACGGACCGCTTTCAGATGCCGCTTTCATCGCCGCAACGATCTGATCGTAGGTAGCCGGATTGTTCAGCTCAACGGTCAGGTCAACCACAGAAACGTCAGAGGTTGGCACACGGAAAGCCATGCCAGTCAGCTTGCCCTTCAGTTCAGGCAATACCACGCCCACAGCCTTTGCAGCGCCGGTCGAGGATGGAATGATATTTTCCAGAATGCCGCGACCGCCGCGCCAATCCTTGTTGGACGGGCCGTCAACTGTTTTCTGAGTCGCCGTTGCCGCATGCACTGTCGTCATCAGGCCGCGCTTGATGCCGAAGGTGTCGTTCAACACTTTAGCTACCGGTGCCAATGCGTTGGTTGTGCAGGAAGCAGCGGATACAATCGCTTCGCCCTGGTACTTGTCATGGTTCACGCCGTAAACGAACATCGGCGAGGTGTCTTTGCAAGGCGCTGACATAACCACTTTTTTCGCACCAGCTTGAATGTGCTTCTGGCAGCTTTCCTGGTCAAGAAAGAAACCGGTACATTCGATCACGATGTCCACGCCCGCTTCATTCCACTTCAAGTTTGCGGGGTCGCGTTCCGCTGTCAGGCGGATTTCTTTACCATTTACAACCAAGTTGCTGCCGTTAACAGCCACATCACCGTTGAAACGGCCATGCACGGAGTCGTACTTCAGCATGTAGGCCAGATAGTCAGGCTCCAGCAAGTCATTGATCGCAACAACTTCGATCTCAGGAAAATCCTTGGTTGCCGCACGGAACACCATACGTCCGATACGACCAAACCCGTTGATACCAACTTTAATTGTCATGTCTTCTCTCCTGTTTTAGTTATTTATAAATTTGTCGTCTTTCAGCCTTACAGCACGCCCTTGACCGTATTCACTACATTTTAGTTTCGGCATTACCCAAGGCAATGCCTCGCTGAAATGTCGTTAAGTTACAGAACGCCCTTAACGGTATTAACGACATTTTCCACGGTGAAACCGAAGTGCTTGAACAATTCAGGCGCAGGTGCGGATTCGCCGAAGCAATCCATGCCCACTACCGCGCCATCCAGACCCACATATTTGTACCAACCACCGGTCACGCCTGCTTCGACTGCGACGCGGTTTACACCCCTGGGCAATACACTGTCCTTGTATGCCTGATCCTGCTTATCGAACACATTGGTCGAAGGCATGGACACGACGCGCACGTTGATGCCATCTGCCGCCAATACTTTTTGCGCATCCAGTGCCAAGGTTACTTCGGAGCCGGTCGCGATGATTACAGCCTGTGGCTTGCCGCCTGCTGCTTCAGACAGCACATACGCACCCTTGCGAATATTGGCGATTTGTTCTGCATCACGCTTCTGGAATTGCAGGTTCTGGCGACTGAAGATCAGGCTGGAAGGCCCGTCGTTGCGCTCGACTGCGGCAACCCAGCACACAATGGATTCAACCGTGTCGCAAGGACGCCATGTTTCCATGTTGGGAATATGACGCAGCGTTGCAGTCTGTTCAACCGGCTGGTGAGTCGGCCCGTCTTCGCCCAGACCGATGGAATCATGGGTGTAAACAAAAATCACACGCTGCTTCATCAGTGCGGCCATACGCAAAGCATTACGCGCATATTCCGAGAACATCAGGAAGGTACCGCCGAATGGCAGTAAGCCACCATGCAAGGCCATACCGTTCATGATGTGCGACATGCCGAATTCGCGCACACCGTAACTGATGTAGTTGCCGGTGCTCTTGCCATGAACATGCTTGCAGCCTGTCCAGTTGGTCAGGTTTGAGCCGGTCAGGTCGGCTGAACCGCCCAGAAATTCAGGCAAGGCAGGCGCCAGTGCATTGATCGCATTTTGTGAAGCCTTACGGGTGGCGATCGTTTCGCCCTTCGCGTTAGTCGCCTCGATTGCTGCTGCTGCGTGTGCCACCCAACCTGATGGGAGCTCACTCTTGGTACGACGTGTGAACTCTGCGGCTTCAGCAGGATAAGCTGCGCTATATTCAGCGAACTTGTTGTTCCACAATTTCTCAAGACCTTCGCCGCGCGTACGCGCATCCCATGCTTCATACACATGCGTAGGAATTTCAAACGGAGGGTAATTCCAGCCAAGGTGCGCACGGGTTGCGGCCACTTCAGCCTCGCCCAATGCCGCGCCATGCACATCATGCGTACCTTCCTTGTTGGGAGAACCTGCACCGATAACGGTCTTGCAGCAAATCAGGGTAGGCTTGTCGGTAACAGCGTGACCTGCACGAATCGCGGCGTCAATGGCTGCGGAATCATGACCTTCAACATTTGCCACGACGTGCCAGCCATAAGCCTCAAAACGCTTTGCAGTATCGTCAGTGAACCAACCGTTGGTATGACCGTCAATCGAGATTTCGTTGTCATCCCAGAAGGCCATCAACTTGCCCAGACCCCAGGTGCCGGCCAGTGCACAGGCCTCATGCGAAATACCTTCCATCATGCAACCGTCGCCCATGAATACATAGGTGTTGTGGTTGACGATCTCATGCCCCGGCTTGTTGAATTCTGCCGCCAGCAGCTTTTCTGCCATCGCCATACCTACGGCATTGGTGATGCCCTGACCGAGCGGACCACCGGTTGTTTCCACGCCGGCGGTATAACCATATTCCGGATGGCCCGGCGTCTTGGAATGCATTTGACGGAAACGCTTCAGCTCATCAATCGGCAAGTCGTAACCGGATAAGTGCAGCAATGCGTATACCAGCATTGAGCCATGACCGTTGGACATCATGAAGCGATCACGACCAGGCCACTTGGGATTGGCCGGATTATGACGCAGATGGCGATTCCAAAGTACGTCAGCAATCTCTGCCATGCCCATAGGTGCGCCCGGATGACCGGAGTTTGCTTTTTGCACAGCATCTACGGCAAGCATGCGGATTGCGCTGGTTATGTCATTGTACTTTGGTGGTGTAATACTACGATTTGCTGTCATTTACTGACTCCTCCGAAACATCCCAAGGGGATGGGTTTATGTTTAACGCCGAATGTTAATTGTTGGAATTATGCCGCACACCCCGGAATACAGCAACAAACTTACCAATTTCTTGTTGTTGTTGAACGCTGCTAATGCTCATTTTCGCCGCTTTTTTTGGTAACTTTTATACCCAGTTGTTTAAGTTTGCGGTACAGATGTGTGCGCTCCAGACCTATTTTTTCTGCCACGCGCGACACGTTGCCAGCCTCTTTTTGCAAATGGTAATCAAAGTATATTGCATCAAAATGTTCGCGCGCTTCGCGTAGCGGCAAATCCAGAGGCAAGGGAAAGTTCATAGTGGCGCCATCAATTTCGACAACCAGATTTTGCGCGACATCAACAGCAACCGGGGTTTTTATTATTGCCGCGCCTTCCTTGATGGCTTTGGCTACGGTATTCAGCAGTTTTTGCAGCGAAATGGGCTTCTCCAGAAAATCCACCGCACCGATGCGCGTTGCCTCAACGGCAGTCTCTATCGTGCCATGGCCAGACATCATCACCACCGGCATGGTCAGTAAATCCTGCTCGACCCACTCCTTCAACAGCATTACGCCATCCGTATCAGGCATCCATATATCGAGTAACACCAAATCGGGTTCAAATTCATGCCGGTAGGCACGCGCTTGTTCGGCATTTTCGGCCAGATGAACCTGATAACCCTCATCAAATAAAATCTCCGCCAGCAATTCACGTATCCCCACCTCATCATCCACAACCAGAATCTGTTTGCTCATGCTTGCCCCTCTTCATTCAGCGACAGGCTGATATTTACATGCGCCCCGCCGTTTACACCATTCTCCAGCGTTATTCGACCGCCATGCTCCTCGATAATTTTCTTCACTATCGCCAAGCCCAGGCCGGTGCCTTTGGTTTTTGTCGTCATATAAGGCTCAAAAGCGCGTGACAACACATTCTCCGGAAAGCCTGTTCCATTATCCGACACCCGCAAATGAATCTCCCCGTGCTCGATTTCACTGCTCAGGATAATCTCCGGCTGGGCAACTCCCTGTAACGCGTCTTGCGCATTCTGGAAAAGATTGTGCAGCACTTGACGCAAGCGCGTTGCATCTCCGTTAATCTCGGCATAACCGGCCTGCAGATTCAGCGTAATGGGTACTGCGTTGGCCTCATACAAACCCAGCACCTCCTTAATCAATCGATGCAGATCCAGACGGGTCAATTTCAGTGAAGGGCCGCGTGCGTAATCAGCAAAATCACTCACCATATTTTTCATCGCCGACACCTGGCTGACGATAGTTTGTGTGGCGCGCCGCAACAACTTCGCATCACCCTCGTCCAATTTGGCGCTTAACTTGTATTGCAAGCGCTCTGCCGAGAGCTGTATCGGCGTGAGCGGGTTCCTGATCTCATGGGCCAGGCGGCGAGCCACCTCACCCCAGGCAGCCTGACGCTCTGCCTGCAACAAATGACTGATGTCATCAAAAACCACGACAAATCCCGCCTCAGCACCCTGAGGCAGACGCGTTCCACGAATCAACAGAATCTGGTTGCCATTTTTGCTCAGCCGTTCAATCTGACGCTGCCATTCACCATTGCTGGTTTCCGAAAATGCATCCGTGATCGTTTTGCAAAAGGAGTGCAGCAAGGTGAATTTTTCCGCGATTTGCTGCAAGGGCATACGCTGCATATCCTGCAAGGGCGCACCCAAAATATGCGCGGCGCTGGTATTCACCGAACGCAGGCGGAATTCACCATCGAGCGCCAGCACCCCTGATGAAAGATGTGTCAGCACGCTTTCCAGATAGCCCTTGGCGCTTTCAACTTCGCGCTGCTGCTGCTCACTGGCTCGTCTGGCATCAGCCAGCTGGTTGGTCATTTGATTGAACAAACCCGTCAGCGCGCCCAATTCATCACTGCTGCGTATCGGATGTTGTCCGGTAAAATCTCCTTGCGCAACTGCCCGGGTGCCCTCGGCCAGGGCTTCCAGCGAAGATCCCAGGCGCTCACTGATATAGAACGCCACCGATATCGCCGTGAGCAATACCACCAACAGCGACAGCGTCAGCGTTATGCCATATAAACGCTTTAACCCCAGCCTGGAGAGTGTCAGTTCCTGATAGTCACGATAAACCGATTGCACCATCTCCGCATCGTCCTCAATCTGCTTGGGAACAGCCTGATTGAATTGCAGAATATAGTTCGCTCCCGAATAGCTATTTGCATTTACCAGGGCCAACACCCGCAAACTCATCGCCTTGCTGGGCATCGCCTCAATGACCGAGTAGTGCCCCTTTTCCCGTACCTGCTGCATCAGGCTTTCGCCTGGAATATCGGGCAACAGCGCGTTATCGCTGGCGGCAAAGGCGAGTAATTTGCCACCCGGGCCGAATACAGCCGCCTCCTGCGCCATACCTTCATCGATTAGCTGAGCCAGTGCATTCTGAAACTGCACGGGATTTTTTTCTGACAGCAAAAGTGCAACAAACTGGGTCTTTTTAGACAGCTCCTTGAGACTATTGTCCAGCCCGCTTCTGCCCAGATTAAGACCGCCTTCCAGCGCCTTTTCCACGCGCACGTCGAACCACGACTCAATGCTTTTCGATAAAAAATTGACCGACACGGCATAGACCAATATCCCGGGCAAAACGGCGACCAGGGTGAAAAACAGCACCAGACGTAAAGTCAGCTTGGCGCCAAATATCTTTTTCTTTAATTTGTCGCGCAAGCGCCAAAACTGATAAGCGACCAGGCCTGACAGGCCCAATGCAAGCAACCCAGTCAATCCGAGTAAACCGTAATAGCTGACGGAAAATACTTCGGTATTTGCGCTGCGGCTGGATAACAGATACAGCAAGACCATCACTGCGATGAGGCTTAAGGTAATCAGATATTTCACTGCGCCCTCACTCCGCCTTGCCCGTGTTACGCACGTCTGCCGGACGCATCATCCAGCGATACCAGCCGGAATCCAGATCCCAGTCTTTACTGGTCAGCACATTCACCTGCATCAATTTGGGTAGTTGCCTGGTATCCAAACGCAAACGCACGGCGGCGACATAGTTGGCCTCTTTTTTTATCATTTCCCCGGAAATGAGCGCCGAATTTTGCCGCTCAAGAATACGCAACATTTCATCCAGACTGGCAAAGTTCTGGAACAACGAGCCACGTGAAATACGGTATTGGCGGGTAAGGACGTTATATGAAAGCTTAACGGATTGTTCACCTTGAAACACTTGTTCGTCCAGCCAATACCAGCGCGAACGCGTCAGCGAAAATTCACCCACAAAATAGAGCGGCACTCCCAGCGACAACGCCTGCTGAACGGTATAGCTCAGGTTGACATTGAAATCTGCCGCGAGCTGATAACCCTCTTCACCCAGCCGAATTTCCGCTTTATTTACGCCTATTCCATCCGCGTGGGCTGCTACGGCAAACAGCCACATCGACAAAGACAACCCCAGCAAGGCCTTAAGCAGTTTTTTGCAGCAAGGCATAGAAAAACCCATCATGCTCATCGTTTGGCAACAAAACCCCATCAGGCAAATCAATGGCCAGCTGTTGCGCGCCCGGATTTTTTATCAGAAATTCATCTATAACATCCTGATTTTCCTGCCTGAAGATAGAACAAGTGGCGTAGAGTAATTTACCCCCCTGTGCCAATAGCGGCCACAATGATTGCAAAATACCGGACTGTTGTGCGGCAAAAGAGGCAATATCCTTTTTGCGGCGCAACCATTTGATATCGGGGTGACGGCGCACTACGCCGGTGGCGGAGCAGGGCACATCGGCCAGGATACGTTCAAACTGTTTGCCATCCCACCAGTCTTCGGGTTGGGCGGCATCCCCGACCAATAGCGTTGCGGACAATTCCAGACGTTGCAAATTTTCTGCTACGCGCGTCAGGCGCTTCTCATCCTTGTCCAATGCCACCATTTCAACAGCCGCCCGCTCCAGAATGTGCGCTGTCTTGCCGCCCGGCGCCGCGCACGCATCCAGCACGCGCATGCCATCGTGGACATCCAGCATATATGCGGCATACTGTGCACCCGCATCCTGCACCGACACCCTGCCGGAAAAAAACCCGGGGACCTTGTCCACTGACACCGGCTTGTCCAATTGCAGCGCATCCGGCGCTATTCGCCGTGCAGACAGACCATGCTCTACCAGTTGAGCCGAATAATCCTCTGTCGTGCCACGCCGCTGATTAATCCTTAGCGTCATCGGCGGGTGTTGATTGCCGGCTTCGAGTATCGCGGCAGCACACTCACCATACTGAGCCCTGAGCTCGTCTATCCACCACTGCTGATGGCTGTATTGACCCTCAGCTTTAAGCGCAGCCTGCGTAAGCAAGTCGGCCTGATTACGCAAAAAATTGCGCAAAATTGCATTGACCAGCCCCCTGATTTTCGGATTCATAATATCTGCCGAACGCACGGCATAATCGACCACCGCATGCTGCGCCGCCTTGGTGTATTGCAATTGATAAAGTGCGACCAGCAGCAAATAAGTGATCCGGTGATCCGTCATGTGCTTGTGCAACAACAAATCGAGCACCGCATTCAATTGACCGTAAAAACGCAACGTGCCATAGCTCAAGTCTTGCAGGGCCGCACGCTGTGCAGGTGTCCAGACCGATTTTCTGCGCAGTGATTCATCCAGCACCTGATTGAGGTTGCGCCCGTCCACCATCACTTGCTGAACAATCTGGAGGGCGGCGAGTTGAATGTTATGCATTTAGGGCGATACCCGTATGTAGAGTCGTTTGCTTCCTTATCCCGCATGCGGGAGAGGAGGGAGGTGAGGGAACGAACGTCGGTAGTTTTATCATGATCGGGCCCTTTTTTATTTTATGCTCATTCGATTATCGAGAACTTATCGCCAACACGAATCGGCATCGCCTGCAGAAACTGCACAGCCGGTTGCGCCTTGCCGCCAGGACGTTGCAACACCGTTAACAGCAATGCGCCTTTGCCGCAGGCCACAACAATGCCTTGCTTATCCACAGCCAATATCTCACCAGGCTTGCCGGACTGGCCTGAACATAAAGCCGCCTGCCAGATTTTTAAAACCACATCATTCAGCCTGGCCTGACACACCGGGAAGGGATTGTAGGCACGTACCGCCCGCGCTATCTGTTGTGCATCCTGCCGCCAGTCAATCTGCGCCTCGCCTTTGAGCAATTTGGCTGCATAACACGCGGCATTGTCATCTTGCCTGACCGGGATCAAGCTGCCTTTTTCCAGTAAACGCAAAGTCTCAAGCACGCTGTCAGCACCAATTTTTGCAAGCTTGTCATGCAAAGTCTGTGCGGTATCGTCGTCCGTGATCGGACAAGCGTGGCGCGACAGCATGTCGCCGGTATCCAACCCCGCATCCATCTGCATAATCGTGATGCCGGTCTCACTGTCCCCCGCCAGTATCGCGCGTTGTATCGGTGCCGCCCCTCGCCATCGCGGCAGCAGCGAGGCATGAATATTCAAACAACCGTAACGTGGTAATTCCAGCACGGCTTTTGGCAATATCAAGCCATAGGCTGCCACGACCATAACATCGGCATCAAGTGCGGCAACCTCATGTTGGGCCTGCTCGGCCTTGAGACTGTCTGGCTGCAAAACCGTCAGACCATGTTGCAAGGCAAGCTGCTTCACCGGGCTGGCAGTAAGCAGCATGCCGCGTCCCGAAGGGCGATCCGGTTGCGTCAACACTGCGATGACTTGATGCTTATCGAGCAACGCAGCCAAGGCACTGGCCGCGAACTGCGGCGTTCCCGCAAAAATTATTTTCAAAGCGATGGCCTAAAGCGCTTCGCGCCGCCGCTTCTTCAGCTTGGCGCGCAATCGTGTTTGTTTAAGTTGCGACAAGTATTCGACGAACACCTTGCCACGCAAATGATCCATTTCGTGCTGGATACAAACCGCCAAAAATCCCTCAGCCTGCAAGGTGAAGGACTTCCCTTCCTGGTCAAGCGCCCGTACCGTCACATGGTCTGCCCGGCGCACCTTTTCGTATATTCCCGGCACCGATAAACAGCCTTCTTCGCCCTCAGATTCTCCGCTGTGGCACAGAATTTCCGGGTTGATAAACACCCTCAACTGATCATGCGTCTCGGAAATATCCACTACTATGACCTGCTCGTGCACATCTATCTGGGTTGCCGCCAGACCGACTCCCGGAGCAGCATACATGGTTTCCGCCATGTCACGCACCAATTTACGCGTGACATCATTCACCTGCATGACCTTACTCGCGATGGTGTGCAGGCGTTCATCCGGATACTGCAAAATTTGTAAGATTGCCATAAATGCTTGCTAATTTAATTGACTAGATGCAGAATTTAAAGCGTCACGGGAACACCGTGCGCCTTTATCTTTGACTCTTTCGGGGTTTTCCATGCGCAAGATTATATCGCTGATTTGCTTTTTATTGCCTGTTTTGGCTTTTGCGGGTCAGCCTGAAGCCACCCCGCAGATTCGCAATGATGCCCCCGATCAATACATCGTCGTCAAAGGTGACACCTTATGGGATATCTCAGGGAAGTTTTTCAGCGACCCTTGGAGATGGCCGTATATCTGGGGCATGAACAAAAACACCATCAAGGATCCGCACTGGATTTATCCGGGGGAAAGAATCGTACTGGATCGCGCCAACGGTACATTAAGTATAGGTGGTACTGTTTCCAACAGAAGCGATACCATCAAACTGTCACCCCAAATCCGCTCGGTACCCGGCATGCAGGATGCCATTCCCAGCATCCCATCCTCGGCTATTGAGCCCTTCCTGAGTCAGCCCTTGGTGGTGACCGACGAGGTATTGGCCGGAGCCCCGGTTTTAGTTGGACTACATGAAGGACGGGTTATTCTCGGTTCCGGCGATATCGCCTACGCCAAAGGGTTGACAGGCGAGCAAGGCAACAAATGGCAGGTTTATCGTCCCGGAAAAACCTTTATTGATCCCGATACCCGCGAAATTCTTGGTTATGAGGCCATCTATCTCGGTGAAATCGAAGTCAGGGAATTGGCCGATATCAGCACCGTCGTTGTCACTCACTCCAAACAGGAAATTAAACTAGGCGATCGTCTGGTGGCCCCCAGCGCCAGCGAATCTCGCAATTACCTGCCACGCGCACCGGAGAGCCGCATAAAGGCCAGCGTAATTTCAATATATGGCGGCGTTTCGCAAGCTGGCCAAAACACGGTTATTACCCTTAACAAGGGTGAGCGCGATGGCTTACAAAGCGGCCATGTACTGGCTATGTACCGTAAAGGCCGTATCGTTCAACATGAAGGCAAAGACCTCGCCATGCCGGACGAACGCTACGGTTACCTGTTTGTGTTCCGTGTGTTTGAAAAGGTTTCGTACGCGCTGGTGATGCAAACCCGTCTGCCCGCACAACTCATGGATCACGCCCTCACTCCCTGACAGCCTACTACGCGAGTTTCACTTGATACATGCCTTTTGATTTCTCAATCAAGGCTTGGCTGGCACTCAGTCTGATACGAGGCCTGGGTGGTGAAGGGTCGCGACGTCTGCTACAGGAATTCGGTTCACCCGATGCTGTTTTGGCTGCGCCTGTCAGCAAACTCAACTCTTTCGTCAAAGCAGATGTTGCCGCCGCAATCAGCAGGGGCATCGCCGATGATCTGCTCGCGCCTGCGTTAAACTGGCTGGAAGAGGATCAGAATCATATTGTTACGCTTGGGGATAGCGACTACCCGCAAGCTCTGCTCAACATTACTGACCCGCCGCTTTTGCTATATGTCAAAGGACGGCGCGATTTACTGAATGCCATGGCTCTCGCCATCGTAGGCAGTCGCAATGCCACACCACAGGGCAATAGCAACGCGGAGGAATTTTCAAAATCATTGAGCGATGCCGGGTTGTGCATTATCAGTGGCATGGCGCACGGTATCGATGCAGCCGCTCATCGTGGCGCATTGCGCGGAATCAGCAGCAGCATCGCTGTGGTCGGAACGGGACTGGACAAGGTTTACCCCGCGGCCAATCGTGATCTGGCTCACGCTCTTGCAGCGCGAGGCACGTTAATCTCGGAATTTCCACTTGGCACACCGCCTGTCGCCACAAACTTTCCACGCCGCAACCGCATTATCAGCGGCATGAGTATCGGTTGCCTGGTAGTAGAAGCTACGCTGCAAAGCGGTTCGCTGATCACCGCACGGCTGGCTATGGAGCAAGGCAGAGACGTATTTGCCATTCCCGGCTCCATACACTCGCCGCAAAGCCGTGGCTGTCACGCACTCATCAAACAGGGCGCCAAATTGGCGGAAACGGCTCAGGACATAATCGAAGAGTTACCCGGCGTGCGTCGCATTGATTCAGGCAAGTCGGAAACGCCCGGCCCGCAAAACCAGGATTCAAATCTGCTGGAACTAATCGGCTTTGATCCGGTGAGCATGGATGGGCTTTGTACACGCAGTGGCTTGACGGTTAGCCAGCTATCCGCCATGCTGTTGCCGCTTGAACTGGAAGGTCGCATTACTGCGCTACCCGGTGGTTTGTTCCAACGAATTCACTAAACACCACGAAATCATGTTTGAAATATTAATGTACTTGTTTGAAAGCTATATCGATGCGGGCAGCTACCCGGCACCGGATAAACTATCGCGTAAACTCTCTGCCGCCGGCTTTGAAGGTGAGGACATAAGCGAAGCATTGACCTGGTTATCGGCTTTGCAACTGCAAAACTCCGATAGTTATCCTGCCACCTTGACACATTCCGGGGTACGTTGTTTTGCCGAACTGGAAACTCAGCGCATCGACGATGAGGCTCGTCAATTTTTGTTATTTGCTGAACAACAAAAGATAATTTCCGTTGTTGAGCGTGAAATTATTATTGACCGCGCTGTTGCATTACAACAAAAACCCCTCGGACTGGACAAACTCAAACTGATTATGCTGATCGTGCTATGGAATCGTCATCAAGACCTTAGCCCGCTGGTGATCGAAGCGTTGCTCACTCCCCTACATTCCACTCATTTACATTGAACAACACGCATGGCAATTAATCTTTTAATCGTGGAATCACCGGCCAAGGCCAAAACACTCAAGAAGTATCTGGGTGATGATTACGAGGTGCTTGCCTCCTACGGGCATGTGCGCGATCTCGTTCCCAAAAGTGGCGCGGTAGATACCGAAAATGGTTTTGCGATGAGCTACGAAACCATCGCGCGCAACAGCAAACACATGGATGCCATCGCCAAAGCGGCCGCCTCCGCTGAAAATATCCTGCTGGCGCCCGATCCTGACCGCGAAGGAGAAGCCATTGCCTGGCATATCGCCGAGCTCTTGAAAGCAAAGCGTGGCTTGAAAAACAAGAATTTACAGCGTGTCGTCTTCTATGAGATCACGCAATCTGCGGTGCGCGAAGCGGTTGCAAACCCGCGTGAAATTGCCATGCCGCTGGTCAATGCACAGCAGGCACGTCGCGCCCTGGACTATCTGGTCGGATTCAACTTGTCACCGCTGTTATGGCGCAAAATTCGACCCGGATTATCAGCAGGCAGGGTACAAAGCCCCGCCTTGCGTCTGATTGTCGAGCGTGAGTTACAAATTGAGGCTTTCACCAGCCAGGAATACTGGACGGTGCATCTGGACAGCCACAAAGACTTCCAGCCATTTTCATCCCGACTATTTCAGTATCAGGGCAAAAAACTTGAGCAACTGAGCATTGCCAGTCAGAGTGAATACGAAGCCATCCTTGCCAAATTGAGTGACGCCAAACTGCCACCTAAAGTCGTGCGGGTGGAAAAGAAAGCCAAGCAGCGCTACGCCGCCGCACCGTTTACTACCTCCACCTTGCAACAGGAAGCCGTACGCAAACTGGGTATGTCTGCCGAACGCACCATGCGTACCGCGCAATCGCTATATGAAGGGGTGGATATCGGCGGTCAGACCGTTGGTTTGATTTCCTATATGCGTACCGACTCGGTAACGCTGGCGAAGGAAGCCGTTCAGGAAATTCGCGACTACGTTCAGGAACATTTTTCCAGTGACTATCTGCCTGGCACACCGCCCACGTACAAGAGCAAGACCAAAAATGCCCAGGAATCGCATGAGGCCATACGCCCGACTTCCATCACGCGCACACCTGACAGCCTGCGTGACCGCCTGACCGTTGATCAGGCCAGACTGTACGAAATGATCTGGAAACGCACCTTGGCCTGTCAGATGGCACCGGCGCGGTATGACACAGTTAGCGCCGATATCCGTCTGGGTGGCGACGACACGCTGTTCCGTGCAAATGGACAAGTGCTTGTCTTTGCTGGATTTATTAGCGTTTACATGGAAGATGTGGACGATGCCGAGGAAGAACAGGGCAGCAAACTGCCTCCGCTGGCTGAGGGTGATTTATTAACTATAGACAAGCTGTACGGTGAACAGCATTTCACCCAGCCGCCACCGCGCTTTACTGAAGCCAGTTTGGTCAAATCGCTGGAAGAATACGGCATCGGTCGTCCCTCAACTTATGCCACTATCATTTCCACGCTGCAAACCCGTGAATACGCTGTTCTCGACAAGAAACGCTTCATGCCCACCGATGTCGGTCGCGTAGTTACACGTTTTCTCACCGATCATTTTACCCGCTATGTTGATTACAATTTCACCGCATCACTCGAAGACGAGCTGGACGAAGTCTCCGATGGCAAGCGTGACTGGATAGGCGTATTGGATGAATTTTGGAAGGGTTTCTCCGGCCTGATCAAGGAAAAGACCAATATCGAACGCCCGCAGGAATTACTGGATGAAGCCTGCCCGGAATGTGGCAAACCGCTGGCCAAAAAATTGAGCCGTTACGGCAGCTTCATCAGTTGCACCAACTACCCTGAATGTAAATACAAACGCAGCGTCGGCGGCGAGGCGCAGGATGATGCCAGCGCTCGCGTCGAGCTGGGCGCACACCCCGACACGGCGCAAACAGTGCTGTTACTGCGTGGTCCTTACGGCCACTACGTGCAACTCGGCGAAATAATCGAAGGCGAAAAAATAAAACCCAAGCGCGTCTCCTGGCCCAAGGATATGCCTATCGAGCAAGCCGACCTGGCCAGCGCCCTAAAGCTGCTGTCGCTGCCGCGCGACCTGGGTTTACATCCGGAAACCAATAAAAAAGTCATCGTTAATATCGGTCGTTTTGGTCCTTATATCGGCCATGACGGCAAATTCAAATCCATCCCGCGCTCGGACAGCATCTTCGAAATCGCACTTGATCGCGCAGTAGAGTTGCTGGCTCAGGCCAAAGATGGCAACACCGTGTTGCGTACATTGGGCGATCACCCGGAAGACAAGACCACGGTCGAAATTTGCAACGGACGCTACGGCCCTTACGTTCGCCACGGAAAAATTAATGCCACGCTACCCAAGGATGTCTCGCCCGACGACATTACGCTGGAACAGGCGCTGGAACTGATCGTCGCCAAAGCCGCCAAAGGGGACACCGGGAAAAAGATCACTAGAAAAACCACAGCAAAACCCAAGGCAACAGCCAAGCCCAAAGCCGTTGCAAAACCAAAAGCTGAACTCAAGTCTGCGACAAAATCAAAAACTGCAGCCAAGGCAGTAAAATCTGCCGCGAAGAAAACAGCTGTCAAAAAATCCTGAGTGTACTTATCGGAGGATGTTTCACGTGAAACATCCTCCGTTAGCTTGCCGCGCAATCCAATCTACTGGCAATCCATAACATATCTCTTTACAAGCAAATATCTGCGAAACCTCACCTAGACGATATTTCGCGTCCATTTTTACACCCTAGCTCACCCCTTACCCAACCTGCGGCAACGCGTTATAGCGCGTTTTAAGAAGCCTCCTCTGGAAGCCCCGTGTTTATTGACTTACAGCACGACGTTTATAATTTTGCTGTTTTTAAGAGATAAATTTAGGTTTGCATTGAAATCAGAAAATATCCGTTTCCACAGGTGAAAATCATTCTGCCACATTTTGATTCTAGGCCACCGCCGTGTTGCGAAACTTGTCCGGCAGTTAATTGATTCCGGTGATTGACAGTAAAAATATAGCCCCGAATTATTCGAGGCTATTTTTATTCACTTCCAATTATAATTACACGTCCAAATTTTTCGCGCCTAGTGCATTATTTTGGATAAACGCACGGCGCGGCTCAACCAGATCACCCATCAGGGTGGTGAAGATTTCGTCGGCAGCAATAGTGTCTTCAATACGCACTTTGAGCAGAATACGATTCTTCACGAACATGGTGGTTTCCCACAATTGTTCCGGATTCATTTCGCCCAGACCTTTGTAGCGCTGGATACTGAGGCCACGCTTGGCTTCTTCGAGCAGCCATTCGATGGCCTGTTTGAAACTGGAAACGCCGCGCTTCTGCTCTCCGCGCATCACATAAGCTGTCGGAGTAACCAGTCCACTCAGAGCATCTGCCGTCTGACGAATCTGCCTGTAATCACTGCCTTGCAAAAAATCATTATCAAGATAACTTATTGAATAATTGCCGTAATAAAGTTTTTCCAAACGCAGACGCAATTCACCTTCCTCATCATTATCGACACTGACTTTGATAACCCCACCGCAGGCGCTATCCAGCAAATGTGCACTTTTTTGTGCCTGCTCTGCATCTTCCAGCGACAGGGTAGGTAAAATCAGCAAAGCATGACTGGCTTCCGGTGCGATGAAATGAGACAAACGATCAATCACCGCTTCAGCTAGGAAATATTTCCTGGCGATTTGTTCCAGCGCTTCACCTTGAATCGGCGTTGCTTCCAGCGCCGGATAAAGCAATGCATCTTTGAGTGCATTACCCAGCAAATAGCTCTTCATCTCCAGATCATCCTTGAGATAACGCTCGTCACGGCCTTGCTTGATTTTGTACAGCGGAGGCTGTGCGATGTAGATGTGACCACGCTCAACCAGCTCCGGCATCTGGCGATAAAAGAAAGTAAGCAGCAAGGTACGGATATGCGAACCATCCACATCCGCATCGGTCATGATGATAATACGGTGATAGCGCAATTTGTCTGCGTTATATTCATCCTTACCTATGCCTGTACCCAGTACGGTAATCAGCGTGGCGATTTCCTGTGAACTGATAAGTTTTTCAAAGCGTGCTTTTTCCACATTGAGAATCTTGCCTTTAAGCGGCAGGATGGCCTGGAACTTGCGATCACGGCCTTGCTTGGCAGAACCGCCCGCAGAATCACCCTCAACCAGATATAACTCAGACAAGGCGGGGTCTTTTTCCTGACAATCAGCCAATTTCCCTGGCAATCCCATGCCATCCAGCACACCTTTACGGCGGGTAAGATCGCGGGCTTTACGCGCCGCTTCGCGTGCCCGTGCCGCTTCGATTATTTTTCCCACGATGATTTTCGCGTCATTAGGCTTTTCCAGCAGGAACGCGCTCATTTGCTGGGCGATCAATTCTTCAATAACAGGACGAACCTCAGATGAGACCAGTTTATCCTTAGTTTGTGACGAGAATTTCGGATCAGGCAATTTTACTGACAGTACGGCAGTCAGGCCTTCTCGCATGTCATCTCCGGTCGGGTCAACCTTGGCCTTTTTCGCCAATTGTTCAGTTTCTATATATTGATTTAAGGTACGTGTCATGGCCGCACGCATAGCCGTCAGATGCGTTCCACCATCACGCTGCGGGATATTATTGGTGAAGCATTGCACGTTTTCCTGATAAGAATCATTCCATTGCATGGCAATTTCGGCAGTCATGCCGTCCTTCTCACCGATAGCGTAAAAAACCGTAGGATGAAGCGCGGTCTTGTTCCGGTTCATGTATTGCACAAAACCTTTAATTCCACCGGTAAATGAGAAGTTTTCTTCCTTGCCATTACGATGATCAATCAGCGCGATTTTTACGCCATTATTTAGAAACGACAACTCACGCAGGCGTTTGGCCAGAATATCAAAATGAAACTCAACCAAACCAAAGGTTTCTTTTGCAGCCAGAAAATGAACCAGAGTACCCTTCTTTTTTGAGGGGCCGATTATTTTCAGCGGAGCTACCGGATCACCATGTCGAAACTCCATAAAGTGTTCCAGTCCTTCACGGTAAATAGTCAATTTCAACCATTCTGACAAGGCATTGACCACAGACACGCCTACACCATGCAAACCACCTGAAACCTTGTAGGAATTACTGTCAAATTTTCCGCCGGCATGCAGGATAGTCATGATGACTTCAGCAGCTGATCGGCCTTCTTCTTTGTGAATATCTGTAGGAATACCGCGACCGTTGTCGCTGACACTGATTGAGTTATCTGCATGAATAATCACATTTATTTCATTGCAATGACCTGCCAAAGCTTCGTCTACTGCATTGTCGACTGCTTCAAATACCATGTGATGCAAACCAGTGCCATCGTTTGTGTCGCCAATATACATACCGGGACGTTTACGGACTGCCTCTAGGCCTTTAAGTACCTTGATGCTACTGGAATCATATTCGCTCATCGGTTTCTTTCTTGATATCGGTTTGTTTCACGTGAAACATTACATAAAATTGTCGGAAAAATCGCATTTATCCCGTAAATTAAATACGCATGGGCATCACCACATATCGGAAGTTCAGATCATCGGGAGATGTAATTAAAATACTGCTATTAGGACTTCCAAAGGAAAAAATAACTGTCTCGCTGTTGATGCTATTTAATCCATCCAGCAAATAATTCACATTAAAGCCAATATCAATTGCCTCACCATGATAATCGGTTTCAATCTCAACCTGAGCCTCTTCCTGCTCGCTATTGCTGCTGATAATGCACAGATTTTTTTCAGTAAGTACAAAGCGAACGCCTCTGAACTTTTCATTTGATAAAATAGCGGCCCGTTGCAAAGCTTGTTGAACCAGTGTTTTGTTGATACTCAGGTGATTGCTGTAATTCGGTATAACTCTTTGATAATCTGGAAATTTTCCTTCTATTAATTTAGTGATTAATTCTATATTCGAAAAAGTGGCTTTAAGTTGCAGAGATGAAAATTCAATTTCAATTTCATCATTGTCGTCATTGCTGAGCAATTTTGACAGCTCTATAATCGTTTTACGCGGAATAATAATTTCCTGTTTTTCAGAAATCTCTTTAATATCCATCGCGTTATAAGCCAATCGATGTCCATCTGTAGCGACAGCCCTGAATTTATTATCTTCAATAACAAAAAGAACACCGTTCAAATAATAACGTACATCCTGCTGAGCCATGGAAAATTGAACTGAACTCAAAAGTGATTTAAGTGCGGTTTGACTTAATTTTAATTTATTTGAATTTGTAATTTGGTTATTTAGTTTTGGAAAATCCTGTGCTGGCAAAGACTGTAGATTAAATCTGCTTTTATTGGATTTAATCTGGGTTTTATTTTCCTTGGTTTCAATGCATATTGAACTTTGGTCAGGAAGTATACGCAGTATCTCCTGTAATTTTTTGCCGCCCACCGTTATTGCCTCAGTGGAATCACCGTCAGATTCTGCTGGTATTGTGGTGGTAATTTGAATTTCCAGATCAGTAGAAGTAAAGCGAATTTTGCCAAATTCATTTTCAATCAACACATTAGACAAAATTGGCATCGTTTGTTTGCGTTCTACAATGCCAACAACTATCTGTAATGGTTTGAGTAATACTTCCTTACTGATCTTTTTAATAAACATAATATAAATTCCTAATAAGACTAATAATGTCTTCAGATAAAGTGGATAAGTATAAAAAATTGATAAAAAACAATATCTTAATTATCAAACCTAGTTGTGTTGTTACTGTTGGTTAACAGCAGGTTTAATGTGGGTAAATAAAAAAATCATAATATTCTAAGAGATATGCACACTTTATCAACAGCCTATCCATAGCTTTATACCCAATGATTTGAGAAATATTTGCTAAGTTTGGTCATTTTAGAACACTTACTGTGATTTAGTCACATATTGAGGCTCGTAACTTTATCCTGTTAGTGTTTGCAGTAAAATATTGTAATCAGCATCAATAGTCGTATCGCTTGCCCTTAATGTAATCACTGTTTGGCAGGCGTGGATTACGGTGGAGTGATCCCTGCCTCCAAATGCATTACCAATTTCCGGTAAACTCATCGTGGTTAATTCACGCGCCAGACTCATGGCAATTTGTCTCGGGCGGGTAAGGTTTCTGGTTCTTTTCTTGGACAGCAACTCGATAATTTTAATGCGATAATAATCTGCGACCGTCTTTTGAATATTATCAATGGAAATTTGCCGGCTCTGTGCAACCAGAATGTCCTTTAATGCCTCTTTTGCTGTTTCAACCGAAATAATACGTTTGTGGAATTTGGTATAAGCTTCAACACGCTTTAGCGCCCCCTCAAGTTCTCTCACATTGGAATTAACATGCTTGGCAATAAAAAAAGCAACGGCATCATTGAGTAAATAACCGCTGATTGCAGCTTTCTTGAGCAAAATGGCTACACGCATTTCCAATTCTGGAGGTTCGATTCCTATGGTAAGTCCCCAGCCAAAACGGGAAACCAGGCGGCTTTCCAGACCCGTTAATTCCTTGGGGAAAGTATCGCTGGTCAAGATCACCTGTTTGTGAGAATCAACTAAGGTATTGAAGGCATAAAAGAATTCTTCCTGGGTTTTGGCTTTCCCGGCGAAAAATTGAATGTCATCAATAAGTAAAACATCCAAAGAGTGGTAATACTGTTTAAATTCCTCGAATTTGTTAGTTTGGTAAGCGCGTACCACGTCAGCAACATAGCGTTCAGCATGCATGTAACAAACTTTTGCATGAGGTTTGTTAATACAAATTTGGTTGCCAATCGCTTGGGCCAAATGAGTCTTACCGAGTCCCACACCTCCATAAATAAATAATGGGTTGTATGAAACCCCAGGTAACTCGGCAACTTGTGTCGCAGCAGCAAAGGCCAGTTGATTTGCTTTACCAATGACAAAACTATCAAAGGTTAAATTTTGGTTAAGTTTTCCATAACCTCTGAAGGAGGTTTCTATCTTGGGCTTAGCTTCATCCGTGGTTTTATTTCTCTCCGGCACAGGAGGGGGAGGAGGTGAATGGGTGGTCGTAGCTTCTACAACACGGAATTCAAATTGCGGGACGATGGCATAAGCTAGCTTCGCCTGGCGACTTATTTCAGGAAAAAAACGATCCTGTAATATTTTTAATGTAAATGTATTTGGCGCAGTTAAAATCAGATGGCCATTGTCACCTGTCAATTTCAGCGGCTTAATCCAGGAATTAAATTGCTGGGGAGGGAGGCTCTTTTCGAAAGAGCGTAAACAGGTATCCCAGAAGGCGTTTTCTTGCATATATACCTAAATGGATGTGCTAATTAATATTGGAATTTGGCTATTCTACAGAGCATAGTAAAACTTATCCACAGGCAATAAAGCAAATATATCTTGACACATAGTAGCTAACACATTGTAATACCGCGTTTTATGACTTCCCAAGGATAATTCAGAATGAAACGCACATACCAACCTTCCGTTACGAAAAGAAAACGTACTCATGGCTTTTTAGTACGCATGAAAACACGAGGTGGTCGAGCGGTAATCCGCGCCCGTCGTGCCAAGGGCCGTGCAAAACTCGCTGTGTAAGCATCAAAATAGCTTTTCAGCTGCGCAACGCATTCCGCGCAGCGAAGGCTATGGCCAGTGTCTGAAATCACATGTGGTCTCAGACAAGTATTTCAAGCTTTTTTTTGTGGTAAATCACACAAAAAATGCAAGGCTGGGCATTGTCGTGGCCAAAAGATATATACCAAAGTCAGTGGATAGAAACCAGGTTAAGCGTGAAATCAGGGAGATTTTTCGTATCCACGAAATCAAGCGATGCGGCATAGATCTGGTCGTGATGGCGCGTAACTCAGAGCGTTCAGATAAAACTGCGTGCCGGGACGGTTTGAGTAAACTTTTCAATCGGGTGGCAATACGATGCGCAGAATCCTGATTAAAATTATCCATGGCTACCAGTATTTCATTAGTCCGCTGAGCCCACCGACATGCCGTTTTACTCCCAGTTGTTCTCACTATGCATGCGAAGCTTTGACCAGACATGGCCCGATCAAGGGCATCTGGTTGAGTATCAAGCGTATCGCGCGCTGTAATCCCTGGCATCCAGGTGGTTACGATCCGGCACCCTAATTAATCAAAAAAATACCACCATGGACTTTCAGAGACTTTTCCTGTTTTTAATTCTTTCATTTTCGCTAATGATGATTTGGGATGGCTGGCAACGTTATCAGCAACCCCAAGTTGTTCAGCAGGCAAATACAGTAAAGTCTGATCTACCCGTGGCTACGATCAAAGCAGCTGACGTCGCGGCACAGGCGACAATACTTCAGGCGTCTGAAAAGCAGGTGGCAGGAAAAATAATCAAGGTTAAAACAGATATTCTGGAAGCTGAAATCAGTAGCGTGGGTGGTGATATTCAGCACCTGAATTTTTTAAATCATCCTGATGGTGAGGATAAAAATAAGCATTTCGTATTGTTTGAAAAAGGTGCGAATACGCATAGCTACGTTGCACAGTCTGGTTTATTGGGCGAGGGTATGCCTAATCACAACAGTATTTTTACCGTTGAACAGGACCGCTATGAATTAGCGGCAAATGCAGATCAACTTCAGGTAAGACTGACTGCCGAAGAATCGAACGGTATCAAAGTTGTCAAATTGTTAACTTTTCATAAGAATAGTTATGTTATTGATATTACATACGAAATTGAGAACAGCACAGGCGCAGTATTAAATACTTCTGCTTATTACCAATTCATTCGCGATAGTGTTGCTCCTGCAGGCGATTCGATGATGTTACCCACCTATACCGGGGTAGCGGTGTATACGGAACAGGAAAAATTCCAGAAAGTTGTTTTTTCGGATATTGATAAAGCCAAAGTTGATTATCCCAAGGAATCCGATAACGGCTGGATAGGTATGCTGCA
>JAUSLX010000114.1 GCA_030645775.1 Gallionella sp.
AGCAGCAGCATGTCCGGCTTATCCAGCAGGAGCTTACAGAGCGCCACGCGGCGTTTTTCACCACCGGACAGATTCTTGATCACCGCATCCCATTCCGGCAGGCGCAGTGCGTCGGCGGCAATTTCCATCAGCTGATCGGAACCGGAACCGGCCGCCGCGATGATATTTTCCAGACGCGCCTGTTCGGCGGCGAGCGCATCGAAATCCGCATCTTCCTCGGCATAGGCGGCATACACCTCGTCCAGTTTCTGCTGCGCCTGCATCACTTCGCCCAGTGCCTCTTCGACTTCCTGACGGACGGTATTTTCAGGGTTGAGCTGCGGCTCCTGCGCCAGATAGCCGATGCGGATGTTGGGTAGATGCTGTACCTCACCGTCGTATTCCTTATCCACGCCCGCCATGATGCGCAGCACGGTGGATTTTCCCGAACCGTTCAGACCCAGCAGGCCGATCTTGGCGCCCGGGAAGAAAGACAGCGAAATATCCTTGATGATCTGACGCTTGGGGGGGACGATTTTGCTCACGCGGAGCATGGACATTACATATTGGGCCATGATATTGGTTCTTCGACGAATTAAAAATGTCCGTAAGCTTAACCTATCGCGCTCTGCTTTGGGATACTCAAAAGCAGCGGGCGCGATAAATTGAATTTGTTACAGCATGGCAAAGTGGCGCGGCGGCCTGCATGTTGCTAAGATGCGCTGCCCCCTTTGACTATCGACAGGAGATTACCCAATGAAAATCACCATGAAGAAGCTGTTATCGGAACTGAACAAGGATCTGGAATGGGAGTACGCGGCAGCCATCCAGTATGTGCAGCACGCCGCGACCATCAACGGCGCGCAGTTCGACTCCATCCAGAAGGAGTTGCTGATCCACGCACAGGAAGAAATGCAGCATGCGGTGATGTTGTCAGAACAGATCGATTTTCTCGGCGGCGTTCCCACGGTGGATGTGGAAAAACGCGGCATTTCTACCGACAGTCTGGAAATGCTCAAACAGGATCTGGCAGGCGAGGAAAACGCCATCGTGCGTTACAAGGAACGCATCGGTCAGGCAGAAGCGCTCAAGGAATACGGTCTGCGGCGTGTACTGGAAGACATCCTGATTCAGGAAGAAGAGCACAAACGCGACATCGCCAACGCGCTGTCCAAATAAACTTGGAGTGCAGCGACGTGTCACTGCACTCCAAAGTTACTTTCTGCGCACCCACGCCTTGCGCAGCTCTTCGATCAGCAACATGACGGGCATGAAAGCGATGATAAACAACCAGACATCGGCACCTATCGGCGCGGTACCGAATAGCGCCTGGCCCCACGGCGTGTAGTTAATCAACATCAGCAGCGTCAGTTCAGAAACAATCCCGTACCAGATCAGGCGATTGCGGCGGTAAACGCGGCTGAACACGGACAGGCTTGGGTGCCGGCACAGAAAAATATTGACCACCTGCATGGTGATGATGGCCGACAAGCATGCCGTGGTCGCTTGCAGATACAAATTATCCTGATTGCCCAACACGCTGCCCAATTGCCAGTCGCCGCCATGCAGCACAAAAAAGAAGGCGGCCATTGCGGCCATGGCTTCCAGCGGCCCCAAAAACAGATAAGCGCGCAGCATTGATTCCCGGTTGAGCAGGCGTTCACGACGCGGACGCGGCGGACGGCGCATGGTGTCGGCATCCGGCTTTTCCGCACCCAGCGCCAGCGCCGGCAGCATGTCGGTGCCAAGATCAACCGCGAGTATCTGGATAATGGTCAGCGGCAGCGGGATTTTGAACAGCACGAAAGCCAGATAGGGCACTATTTCGGGGATGTTCGAAGTAAGGATGTAGGTGAGAAATTTGCGCAAATTGTCATACACCGCGCGCCCTTCCTCAATGGCCGCAACGATGGAAGCGAAGTTATCATCCAGCAAAATGATGTCGGCTGATTCCTTGGCCACATCGGTGCCAGACACCCCCATCGCAATCCCGACATCGGCGCACTTCAGCGCCGGTGCATCGTTCACTCCGTCCCCGGTCACGGCGACGATTTCGCCTTTGCGCTGTAACGCTTGCACAATGCGCATCTTCTGATCGGCAGCCGTACGCGCAAAGATCAACTCTTGTTCATGGAGCAGCAGTTGCAAATCGGCATCCGGCATCTGGCGCAGCGTGTCACCCGTTACCATCACCGGATCCTGCGCCAGACCGATTTCACGCGCCAGCGCCCGGGCAGTTTGCGGGTGATCGCCGGTCACCATGATCACGCGAATGCCGGCCTCGTGACAAGCACGGATCGCAGCAGGCACAGCCTCGCGCGGCGGGTCAACCAGCCCGACCAGCCCGGCAAAGGTCAGGCTCTCCTCACGTTGCACCACATCATGCGGCAATATGCGATACGCCAGTGCCAGCACGCGCAAGCCCCGTTCGGCCATTTGCTCCTGAACGCGCAGCAGGCTGGCCCAGCCAGCCTCATCGAGCGGTACGATTTCTCCTTTTAACCATACCGCGCTGCACAGCGGCAACACGGACTCCGGCGCACCCTTGCAATACAAGTTCGGCCCTTGCGGTGTGGTGCAGATCACCGACATGCGACGCCTCCCGGTATCGAACGGAATCTCGTCCAGACGCTGATATTCCTCGCCGCCCGATGGCACGCTCTCCAGAAGCGCCACTTCCATCGGATCGCCATGCCACACCGTCTTTCCCTCTTGTTCGACGCGTCGCAGGTCGTGGCAATGCCTCATCACGTCATACATCGGACAACTGTCCGGCAGGTTTGTCGGCGAGAGCAGTTCTCCCGAAAAATAGACCTGACGCAAACTCATCCGGTTCTGCGTCAGCGTACCGGTCTTATCCGAGCAAATCACACTGGCCGCACCCAGCGTTTCCACGGCGGGCAGATGCCGCACCAGTGCATTCTTTTTCGCCATGCGCTGAGTCGCCATGGCCAGCGACAGGGTAACGGTGGGCAACAAGCCTTCCGGCACGTTGGCGACGATGATACCGATCGCGAACACCAGATTTTCCCAGAACGACAAGCCGATTAACTGGCCGATCATGAAGAACACCGCGCCGAGCAGGGTGGCGAACAGCGCAATCAAACGCGACAGGTGCATGATCTCCTTTTGCAGCGGAGACAGCGGCTCTCGTGCGGCTTGCGTCAGACGCGCGATGTTGCCGAATTCGGTATGCATGCCGGTAGCATAGACTATGGCCTTGGCCTCGCCGGAAATCATAGAGGTGCCGGCATGCAGGATGTCGCGCCGCAGCGCGGCTTGATCTTCGGGTTCATCCCCGGTATTGCGCGACTGGGGCTGTGATTCACCGGTGAGATTGGCGGTGTTGACGCGCACGCCGAACGCCTCGATCAGCAGGCAATCGGCGGGAACATCGTCGCCTGATGCCAGCAAAACGACATCGCCCGGCACCAATTCAGTTACCAGCAGTTGCACGGCATGGCCATCACGCAACGCGGTGGTGTGATGCGGCAGCAGATGGCTTAATGCTGTCAGCGCTTTCTCCGCGCGGTATTCCTGCCAGAACGAGAACAGTCCGTTGATTAAAATTACAGCGAGCACCGCATAGCCGAGCGTGGCCATGCCCCCGCCCGGTTCGTGCCACTCGGCAAAAAAGGCCAACCCGGCCGCCAGCCACAGAATCAGTGCGAAGAAGTGAGTAAATTCCTTGAACAGCCGACTAAACACGGAGGGTCCGGCGATTTTTTCCAGTCGATTAGCACCATACCTTTCCAGTCGCCGTGCGGCCTCGACCTGAGACAGCCCCCGCTCGCTGCTGTGCAGATGCGCATAGAGTTTTTCAATGGCAGAACGGTGAGGATTCATAATCTCAGATCAGTAAGACACCCCTGGAACAGCGCAACGTTTAACCGTGCACGACAACGGCCTTGCCGGCAACCCCTAAGCCGGACAAGCCGGAAGCAAACTTGTCACGTTTTGACATCGCGCATTAAACCTGTAAGTGACTAAGGCGATGCTGATTTATTCATTAAAGTTGTCATTGCGAGCGAAGCGTGGCAATCCAGTGCTTTGATTTAAAATAGATTCTGGATTATGCCACGTCCCGCCACGTACCTCGCGGATAAAGGCCGTTCCTCTCAAAGACGATTTAATCAGCGTTTTCTTTACTCCCCTCGCCCCGGTCAGACTTCCTGCAGCAACGCATCGAACTCCGCAATCGGCATCGGTTTGCCGAACAGGTAACCCTGATAGTGCGTGCAACCGTTGTCCAGAATAACCTGACGCTGCTGTGGGGTTTCCACGCCTTCGGCAATGATGCCCATGTTCAGACTTTTGGCCATGGCGATGATGGTGTGCACGATAGCGCTATCGTTGCTGTCAGTCGCGATATCGCGCACAAACGACTGATCTATCTTGATTTGATCCAGTGGCAGGCGTTTGAGATATTGCAGGGATGAATAGCCGGTTCCGAAATCGTCCATTGAGAACATGATGCCGATCTTCTTCAGCGCGTTCATGTTGTCTATGGTGTCTTCGATATTATCCAGCAACAGGCTCTCGGTCAGTTCCAGCTTGAGCCTCGCCGGATCAATGGCGTGACGTTGCACGACGGACAGCACCTGTTCGACAAAATCAGGCTGGCGAAATTGCTGCGAACTGACATTCACCGACAAGACCAGAGCGCGTGTGAGCTCCGCTTTTTGCCACTCCCCGAGTTGTGCGCAAGCCGTTTCCAGCACCCACTGCCCTATGGGTACAATCAACCCGGTCTCTTCCGCCAACGGAATAAATTCTGCGGGGAACACCATGCCGCGTTCAGGATGCATCCAGCGAATCAAAGCCTCAGCGCCCAGGGGATGGCGCGAGCTATCCATCTGGACCTGGTAAAACAAACGGAATTGCTGTTTCTCCAGTGCTTTGCCTAATTCGTCTTCCAGAGCGGCGCGGGCGTTGACGGCTTCCTGCATCTGCGGATCGAAGAAACGCAACGTGTTACGGCCATTCTGCTTGGCCTGATACATGGCAATGTCAGCCTGCTTGAGCAATTCATCCATAGACTGCTGATGATCGTCGAACAGAACGGCACCCATACTGGGTGTGCTGCGGTAGTCGTGCAGCGCCAGCCGATAAGGCTGATTGAGCACGGCGAGAATTTTATCGCCGACAATTTTTGTCTGTGCCGCAGCTTCCAGTGCCTGTTCGCTCAGGCCTTCCAGCATCACCACGAACTCATCGCCGCCCAGGCGTGCCACGCTGTCACTTCTGCGCACGCAGGTTTCCAGACGCTTGGCAACCTGTTGCAACAGCAAGTCCCCGACGTTATGGCCGAGGGTCTCGTTCAGCGTCCTGAAATTATCCAGATCGATGAACAGCAGCGCGCCCCCGGTACCGCTGCGCGCACTGAAAGCCAGCGCGTGTCTGATCCGGTCCAGCAATAGTCGCCGGTTGGGCAGGCCCGTGAGCTGATCGTAAAATGCCAGATGCTTGATTTCTTCTTCCGCCGCCTTGCGCTCTGTTATATCGACATGTGTCCCGACGTAATGGGTAACGACATCACCCGACTTGACGGCAGATATAGTGAGCATGTCCGGAGCAACCTTGCCATTTTTCCTGCGATCCCAGATTTCTCCCCGCCATGCTCCCGTGTTGTTGATACTCTCCCACATGGCACGGTAAAACTCTGCGTCGTGGCGCCCCGATTTGAGCAGGCTGGGCGTCTGACCCACCACCTCTTCGGCGGTGTACCCTGTGCTTTCGGTAAAAGCATGATTGACGCGCAGGATCGTGCAATCGGCATCGGTAATCATCATGCTTTCCTGCGACTCGACGGCAGCGGCGATACGCAGCTCGTTCTCAGCCAATTTATGCTCAGTGATATCGCGAACCGTGCCGAACAAGCCGGTGATTTCGCCCTTATCATCCTGTATCAGACATATCCGGTTATCGAACCAGCCCTTTTTTCCCTGTTTATCACGCAGTTCCAGAATCACATGTTCTACCGGGTGGCCCGCGAGCACCTGTTTTTCCAGTTCGTGATAGCTGTCTGCATAGTCCTCCGGAAACACATCGTAAGCCGTCTGGCCAATCAGCCCGGTGTGCACGGAAGTCTCGGCGAGCGCGACCAGCGTTTGGCTGGCCGCGGTAAACACCTGATTGCGATCCTTGAAATAAATGTAATCATCGGTGTTTTCCATCATGGCCTTGAAATTGGCCATCACGGTTTGTTCACCTCTGTTCAGGTCAGGACGCCTGACATCCTCCAGTCGCAATTCAAGAATGATGCCGGATACGTCCGTCACTTTGCGGTAATGCACCCTGACGCAGCGGATGCGCTCATCGGCCTGCCGCAGCCTGATATTAAATGAACCTGAACCCGGGTCGAGCGTGTGCGAAAACAGCACCTCGGCGATGTCCTGATCGCCGGCATGAATTCGACTTTTGAAGGACACTTTGCCGGTCAAAAATGTATCCGCCTGGTAGCCCAGCAAAGCCTCGATACCATCAGTGACGGACAAGACCGTCACAGGATCATTCAGTGACAGGCGAATATGTGTATCTGACATGGGAGCGATTCCAATTCGTGTGTTAACCCTGTGAATGATAATGGATGTTGCCTCCATCGGGCGTGTTTTTACAGGATTTATCGCGTTGTTTATCCAGAAAATCCTCCAGCGCCACTACCCATGCTACCCGCGTAAAAATATGGCCCTCGTTATGGCCGCCAGCCAGTTCAAGGAACTGTTTCGGTGAATGGGCCGCCGCAAACAATGCGCGTCCGTGCTCGAACGGAACGATATCGTCTTCCGGACTGTGGGCGATCAGCACAGGGGCTGCGACAGCGCGCAAATTCTCCCGCGTGTTGTAATGGATATGGGCCAGCCAGCGCATCGGCAGATACGGATAAAGCTGCTGCCCCAGTTCAGGCACGGAAGTGAAACCGGAAGCAATCACCAGGGCGCCCGGTTTGTGGCGTGCAGACAGCCATGCGGCCACGGCACCCCCCAGCGATTCGCCGAATACCACGATACGGCAGGGTGGGATACGCCGCTGCCCGGTCAGATAGCGCCATGCGGCCTCGCCATCACGATAGCTTCCTTCCTCGCCAGGGGTGCCGCCGCTGTTACCATAGCCGCGATAATCGATAATCAGCGTGCTGTAGCCCAGACGATGGAACATCTGCAGCGTATCGAGCCGGTGAGAAATATTTCCCGCATTGCCATGCAGCAACAGCACCGTGCCACGCGCTTGTGCCACCGGAACATACCAGCCATGCAGATCAACGCCGTCAGCTGTTTTCAGATGAAGGTCTTCGTAGGGCAAGCCAAACTGCTCAGGGGTCGCGATAATTTCACGACCGGCCTCGGGATAAAAAACCAGATGCGCCTGAAAAAAATAGACCGCCAGCAGCAGCACACCATAGGCCGCTGCCAGAAGAATGAGTACATGCCGGGTCATGCGCATCCTGCCCCCGTTTCGAGACGCTTTCCCGTGAACCAGTCCGGGCTCAGCGCGCCCGAATCTGCTGCGCCGGCTTGAATGGCTTCAACACCGGACTGAATGCATAAAACGCCGAAAGCGCCCAGTTCTCGGCGATGCGTTCTCCGGCTTCTCCCAGCGTGTTGAAATGAATGCCGTCGCCGCCGGCATCCGGGTAAATCGTAAATTTCCGGCTGTCGAAAAACAGGCAGTACTGCCCGACTCCCGCGCGCATGGCCTCAAACACTCTGCTCAGCTCCGGCTCAGGCTGGATACGCGCCTGAGGCGGGCCGATCCAGATGCATTTACTCCCCGAATTGACGATTGCCATCGCCATTTCGTGAGATGTTTTCTCCACCCATTCGGACGGGTAGCCATACATGTTCGCGCCCAGTTCGACTACGGTGTAGCCGGGCTGATGCATCGCGAGCAGATTCGCAATCAACGGTGTCTCTGCCTCCCAGCCGCGCTGCTCGCGACCCTCGGTATCCCTGAAAAAATAACCGCACCGGGTCTTTTCTCCCTGAAACCAGGACTGGGGTGAGCTTCCGCAGATAGCGTAAGTGGCTACGCGAAACTTGCCTATTCCACGCAACAAAGCATCCTGCTGAATTCCGAAACTTCCCACCGCATGTGAATCACCGATAAAAAGAATCACCGGAGATGCAGCCTTGAGCTCAACAGCAAGCGATGCACCTGCCGGAAGCGTGAGCGCAAATACGCAAAGGGCAAGCCTACCGCCCCGCATAAGCAGACCACCGACACTTTCTTGAAGAACATTTCGAATAAAAACCCACATCTGCCTACACCCCGAACCTTCAAATAATCGCTGTGCCCTTCAACAAACACTGCCCTTGTGGAAAATAGCGGCCCATCCTCGTTTAAATATTCACGCCGGATGCAAGAACATCATCTCCCGCGCGCAAGCAAGCGTAGCTGAAAATCTCAATTTATTGTGCGGTATTTAGGCCTGCGGGAAGCCACGCGATTTTGTGCGCATCACCCTCAACCCCATGCCATGCCGATGACTACCACGCTTACCGTCAGCAAGCCCAGCGCCAGGTTGACTGCAACCAGCTTGCGGATTTTGCCCAGCAGTTCGCCCGCTTCCTTCCAGCTTTGATTGCCGACATGCTGGCTGAACGGCTTGTAGCAAGCAAAGAACACATAGGCATAAACAGCCGTCATCAACAATCCCAACGTCAGCATGGCATGAACATGTGGCGCCACGTAGGCCATGCCGCCATACAGGTGTATCAGGTAAAACCCGCTGCCCAGCAAAACGCCGACAGATAACCATACCCAGTTAAAGAAACGGCGGAATACCGAATTCCACAGGCGCAGACGTTGCGGTGGTTCGAGTATTTCCACGATGGCCGGGCGCAGCACCACATAGGCAAAGAACATGCCCCCGACCCAGACCAGAACGGACAACAGATGAATCAATTTAAGCAACATCATGGTAATAATCTCCTGAGTAATAAAAATTAACGCGTCGAACCGCCACCTGATAATTCAGGAACTGCAGGACAACATCGAACAGCCCGGCTTGTTAATCGCCCAGTCCGGGCGCTTTGCCGTCAGCTCGGCGGGAATGTCATCGTCATAAGGGCGACGAGCGGCTTCCATCAACCGGTTGATTAAAGACATATTTCCGTTCGTCGCAGCATCAATCGCCTGCTGGGCGAGATAGTTGCGCAGAACGAAACGCGGATTCACGCGATTCATGCGTATGCGGCGCGCCTCGTCGGTATCCTGCTGCAGCGCCAGACGATCAGCATAACGTTCCAGCCATGCATTGAACAACGCGCTGTGACTCTGATAAAGCGGCTCCCGGTAAAATGCGCTGCGCAACATCTCCCTGTCGGGTGATTGCTGTCTGACATTGGCCAGCGCCCGAAAGAATTCCGTCATATCAACCTCGGCACGCTGCATCAGTTCAAAAACGCTTGCTGTCAACGCGGCATCTTCTTCCTTCCATTCCAGCAAGCCGAATTTTCCGGCCAGCATGGTGGACAGGCTGGTTTGCAGCGTAGCATCAAAATGGGCGAGTCCCTCATCAAGCAGTGTTCTTGAGGGTGCGACCGTTGCCAGTGCGTCAGCCAGTCGTTCCAGATTCCAGCGCGCCACGGGAGGTTGTTGAGCAAGGCTGTAGCGGCGCCACTCTGCATCCGTGGTGTTGGGCGTCCAGCCCGGGTCAAAGTTATCTACCCAACCGTAAGGCCCGTAATCCAGGGTTAGCCCGATGATGGACATGTTGTCGGTATTCATCACGCCATGCACGAAGCCGACGCGCAGCCATTCCACCACGAGCCGGGCCGTTCTTTCACAAACCAGCCTGAACCAGATGGTGAAATAATCCGGAGATTGCCTGTCGATCTGCGGGAAGTCCCGAGCTATCGTAAAATCTATCAGGCGTTGCAGCAGCGCATGCTCCCCTCGCGCCGCCAGAATCTCGAAATGCCCGAAGCGAGTGAAGCTGGGCGCGACTCTGCAAACGACGGCGCCAGGCTCAAAGGCCGGATTTCCATCGTAGAGCATGTCGCGCATGACGTTCTCGCCAGTTGCAATCAGGCTCAATGCCCGTGTGCCGGGAATGCCCAGATGATGCATGGCCTCACTGCACAGAAATTCTCTGAGCGAAGAACGCAACACCGCGCGACCGTCTGCCCTGCGTGAATAGGGTGTCATTCCTGCGCCCTTGAGCTGCAATTCCCAGCGTTCACCCTCATTGTTGAGCACCTCGCCCAGCGCGATAGCCCTGCCATCGCCCAATTGTCCCGCCCAGTTTCCAAACTGATGTCCGCCATAACAACTGGCATAGGCCGTCATGCCGGGCAATAGCCGGTTTCCGCAAAAGGCCGCCAGAAACTCTTCCGAATGCGCATCTTCTTCAGACAAATTCAAGAGACGCAAGACCTCGCTCGAATAGGCCAGCAAGGTTGGATGCTGCACCGGGGTCGGACTGACGGCCGCCCAACATACACCCTGCGTTTGACGGGATTGTTGCAGGCCCGTCTCGTCGCCCGGCAATTCAGTGACGAAACGGTTATTAAAATTCAGCTGATTCACGAGGCTTTATCCATCAGGAGCTTAAACGACGCCAAACACAAGACGCGCATAATACCCGACAAATACAGTCTGGAAAACAATTACAAGAAATGTCCGACTTTCTGTGCAACTCAACCGTCTCAGCCCAGTTGTTGCCCGTGCTCACGCGTCGCGTAAAACTGCACTTTCGGCCAGCGTTCCTGTGCCAGACGCAGATTCACGCCCGAATCGGCGAGATAGGCGTAATTGCCGTCCACATCTTTCGCCAGACGGCTCTGGTTGGCCTTGACGAATTCAGCGAGATGCGCCGCGTCAGGGCAAGTTACCCAGCGCGCGGTTTGGATGCCCGCGCGTTCGAATACCGCGTCCACGCCATATTCGGCTTTCAGGCGGTGCTCGACCACTTCAAACTGTAGCTGGCCGACCGCGCCGATCAGCGGATTGTTATCCACCAGCGGCGAGAATACCTGTACTGCGCCTTCTTCGCCGAGCTGACGCAAACCTTTCTCCAGTTGCTTGGCCTTCATCGGGTCACGCAGCCGCGCACGGCTGAACAATTCCGGCGCAAAGTAGGGAATGCCCTTGAAGGTAAGCGCTTCGCCTTCGGTCAACACATCGCCGATCTGCAACTGGCCGTGATTGTGCACCCCGATGATGTCGCCCGCATACGCTTCATCCATGCGCGTGCGCTCGTTGGCCATGAAGGTCACCGCATTCGCCAGCTTCATTTCCTTGCCGGTGCGCCTGTGTTTGACCTTCATCCCTGAGGTGTAACGTCCCGAGCACACGCGCATGAAGGCGATGCGGTCACGATGATTCGGGTCCATGTTGGCCTGAATCTTGAAGACGAAACCGGTAAAGGCAGGCTCGGTGGGCTGCACCATACGCACGTCGGTGGCGCGCGGCAATGGCGCGGGCGCCCAATCCACCAGCGCGCGCAGAATCTCGCGCACACCGAAGTTATTCACGCCCGAGCCGAAAAACACCGGCGTTTGCTGGCCTTTAAGGAACGTTTGCAGATCGAAGGACGCACCCGCACCCAGTATCAGCTCGGTCTCGTCGCGCATGGTCTGCATCTCGCTCGGACATATCTTCGCGAGCTGGTCTATCTGCGAACCTTGCAGCGTTTCGACTTCCTGCCCTGCCTTTGCTTCACCCGGCAGAAAACGCAACACCTCGTCGTTGAGCAGGTGATACACACCCTGAAAGCGCTTGCCCATCCCGATAGGCCAGGTCACCGGCGCACAGGCGATTTTCAGCACAGACTCGATCTCATCCAGCACTTCCAGCGGTTCGCGCACTTCACGATCCATCTTGTTGATGAAGGTGATGATCGGCGTATTGCGCAAACGGCACACTTCCAGCAGCTTGATGGTCTGCTCTTCCACGCCCTTGGCGGCATCCACCACCATCACCGCCGCATCCACAGCGGTCAACACGCGATAAGTGTCTTCAGAAAAATCCTGGTGTCCGGGGGTATCGAGCAGATTGATCACACAATCATCATAAGTAAACTGCATCACCGAACTGGCGACCGAGATGCCGCGCTGTTTCTCGATTTCCAGCCAGTCGGAGGTCGCATGGCGACCGCTCTTGCGCGCCTTCACCGTTCCCGCCATCTGGATAGCGCCGCCAAACAGCAGCAGCTTCTCGGTCAGCGTGGTTTTACCTGCGTCAGGGTGAGAGATGATCGCGAAGGTACGACGGCGTTTGACCTCACGCACGATACCGTCGGAGCCAACGGGCATATCGCCGGTACGGGTTTCTTCTGAAGTTTGAATCATTATTTACACCATAATGCAAAAAGGCTCACCTATTTCGGCAAGCCTTTTCAATATAATTTGGTGGAGGAGTCAGGCTTTAAATCCAACCACCTTCCCACCGACGCGAGGATTATAGCAAAAATGGCAGTAAGTGCGATACCTCAAATTGACAGCCAACCACCCCGGCAACACCCGCAGTCTCTATCAATTATGGCTGGCGCTCATGATTGCTTAAATCTGCGGCGGCTAAATTCAATATCAGAAGCACAGCAGCATGATGTTATGTTTGGCGCCACACCAACCGGCGCCTGGGATTACCGTGACGCAAACCCGTGAAGGTCGATGCCCGCCCCAAAAAACTCGCGTATCAAAAAGTCTTCCAGTCCCGCGTTATCTTCCATGCGTGCAGACAGGACGACCACGCGCTCGAGGCGCTGCGACTCCCAATTAAAATAATCTTTGTAATATTTGCGGATCAGCACAATCATGCTGCGCACTATTTCACGCTTTACATCACCGTTTGGCCCGGCATCGACTTCGATCACTTCACGACGGGCGCTACTTGCGTCTTTTGTCCAGCCGCGAAACGAATATCTGGCTGTCCGGTCACTCACGCTAACAATCTGAAATACGCCGTTCGTGCCTTGCGGCTGGAGATTGCGCATGATGTTCGCCATCCTGATCTCGTCGGCTGAGGGCCCGCGTTCTTTAGCTCTTGCCTCTGCATATTCGCGTTCGGCGGACATCTCGACGGCACGGTGACGCTCTCTGGCAGCATTGATATAGGCCATCAAGTCTGCCGGTGGCGCCGAGTTTGGTTCGGGTGCGATGTCTGCCTGGGCCACAGGTTTGGCGGCTGCGATGTCAGTACGGGGTGACGCATCAGGACGAGGTGTTATCCTGGACGGTCTGGCCTTGGTC
>JAUSLX010000117.1 GCA_030645775.1 Gallionella sp.
CGCAGCAGATCCACGATCATCAGATTTTCCGCGCGGTCCTTGGGGTGGCAACTTAACTCATCGGCCAGTTGCCGGTCGCGCACCGGATCCCTGTCTCGCGGGCGCGTGCCTTTGATCGGTTTGGTTTCCACACGGCCATTCTTCACACTGATGAAGCGTTCCGGCGAGGCGCAGAGAATCTGAACGCCAGGAAAATCAAGGTAAGCGGAGTATGGCGCGGGGCTCAATTCTCGCAGCTTGAGATAAGCGCCTAGTGCATCACCTGATGCGAACGCAGAAAAGCGTTGCGCAAGATTGACCTGATAGCAGTCTCCGGCCTGCAAATAGCCTTGTATCCTGGCAAACGCCCCGGAATAACTTTCCCGGGTGAAATTGCAGCGTATCTTGCCCTGTACGCTGAAGGTATCAGAACGCTGTGTTGCAGGTGCTTGCAGGCGTTGCAAAATCTGCGACAACAGCGTGGCCGTTTCTGGATAGCGCAGGTGCGAAACCAGTCGCGCCGTATGCTCCTGATGATCCAGCACCAACGCCCAGTCGTAGATGCCGACAGCCATATCGGGCAGACGTTCTGTGTCCTGCGCGAGACTCGGCAACATCATCATCCCGCGCGCCAGGTCATAGCTCCAGTAGCCCAGCGCACCACCGGCAAACGGCACATCTGCCTGCGGTGAAATGTGCTCACCCAGTTCGGCACGCAGCAAGGCAAATGCATCGCTGCCAGCCGCCGTATCGTCCAGCACTCGCGTGTGGTGCGGCGCCGCCGTCAGAATATCGAAGCGCGCCATTCCGCCGCTATCCAGCCAGGCCGTCCAGGGTAGTTCAGCCAGCGCGGCGTAGTAGCGTGCTGCATCGAACTGATAGGGTAATTCCCGACAATAGAAGCTCATGATGACGTCATAACTTATGACTGCGGCACTGCACGTGCAACTGTTCACTGCGCGTATATCCAGGCGCGGAGCAATCAAACTGCTTCAGTTTGCCCCTACCTCCGCTGCACAGGCAAGATTTAACCGCCTGCGCCATCAGACTTTCTGCTTTATCGCCAGTACCGCCTGATTGCGCAGGGTACGCAGCAACGACAGTTGATGCTGCGACACTTTCAGGCCATTTGCTTCCAGCATGTCCGCGTAGAACATGCCGATCGCCTTGTCTTTTACCATGACCGGCAACAGGATGAAACACGGCGCATTGATCGTATTTCTGTACCAAGCGGGAATCTTGTCGGCGATATTTGCGGCGTTGATATTTTCGATGGCGATATCCAGCCCCTTCTCGAGTGACAAATGGAACACATCCGCGACAAAAGGCAACGGAAAGCGGAATTTGGGAATTATCGCGTCAACGTCCTGACCGAATCCGAACCGTGCCACCATCTCATTTTGCTTATTGTCCCGTATCAGGATTACCGCACGATTAAAGCCGATGCCGCGATAAATCGTCTCCAGCACCATCAGCAGCACATCGTTTAGATTGAAATCGCTCACCAGCGAAGCAGTGACATCCTGTATGCCCGCGCCCAGTATCGCCTCAGGGTTGGAGGGACGCGTGTCAGCAGGCCCGGGTTCGGCAGCCTGATCCAGACTGGTGATTTCACTGAAATCCTGCTCTTTTTTTGCCTTGCCGATGTCAGGCTCATGCCCGCACCACTTACGTACCCGGGTCAACAACGGACTCTTGCCTATCCCTACTCCCATCATCACGGACCGTTGTCCCAATTCACTCACGCCGACATCGATTGCCGCAGACAATTCGCGCTCCGAAACACGCGTAGCGCCCTCATAGCGCTTACTCAGCTTAACCAGGGATTCGTGCTTGGTCTGCGGGGTGCTGGACGATGCGATCTCGCACAATTCGTTGGCCAGGTTGATGGTAACCGTCAGGTAATCCATATCCCCGACTGCCGCCCCCACCTTGCCCGCAGGCAGCTTGCGCATCCCGGCAAGCAAGCGCGGCGGAAAATTCCAGCTGCGTGCCACCGCCGTACCCAAATCCGAATAACTGATACCCAGAACTTTAATCGCAGCCTGCGCCTCGCTCTCTCCCTGCTCCATCAATCGGGAAATTTCCTGGCTCTCATCGAAAAAATAATAGGTAGCCAGTATCCGGCCCAGATTGTGAAACATCGCGCAGACCATCACTTCTTCGGCATCGCGAATAGCGTGCCCGACCGCCAGCTGCGCGGCCACGATGCCGGTAAAAATCGACCGGACCACCTCTTCCCTGAGCTGCACAGCCTGAGCCTTGTTTTGCAGAAAATCCATCAAAATCAGCGACATCGCAATATTTCGCACCGTTTCAAAGCCTAAAATCACCACCGCCTTGGAAACGGTATTGATTGAGCCGCCGAACTGCCCGAACGATGCCGCATTGACCAGCTTCAGCAATTTACTGGTCAACGCAAAATCCTGAAGAATGGTGCGCGCCAGCTTGTTGCTGCTCTCCGACTCGGAAGAAACGATCAGATTGATTTCAGAAATGATATTGCTCAACGCCGGAAAATCGCTCTTGCTGCGCATGCGGCGCAGCAGGAATTCCAGCGTACTGTGCGCGCCACCCTGTGAAGCAAATGCCTGACGTGTCTCGCCGAGATAATCCTGCAGAGCCTGCTTCATAGCCGTCGCGCCTGAATAGCGTTCATCCGGGTTTTTCGCCATCGCCTTGGCAATGATGGCCTCAAACTTGTCATCCAACCGCGCATTGTGTACCGAAGGCGCGGCGACTTTTCCGGAACGCTCCCGCCCTTTATCCCCATCAGCTTCTCCGGTCACCATCTCATAGAGCATCACGCCGACGGCATAAATATCGGTCAGAAAATGCCGCTCACCGGCAATTTCCTTTGCTACATTGCGCGGCATACCACCCGATGCGAGGTCGTGTTCCAGTATTTCGCCGCCCGCCCTTGCCATCCCGAAATCCATCACCATCGGCACGCCATTGGCTGCAATCATCACATTGGCTGCGCAGACATCCAGATGAAAGACACCCTGCGCATGCGCATAGGCCAGCCCTTCCAACACGCCGCACGCGATTTCTGCCGCCCGTACAAATGACATGTCCTGCTGCAGCACTTGCGTCAGAGTCTGCCCTTGCACATAGGCATAGACCAGATAGACAGAACCCTGATATTCGCCCGAGTCGTACAGTGCAATGATGTTGGGATGCTGCAGACGGCTGACGATGTGCGCCTCGTGTACCAACTGTTCGCTCTTGTGCAGCGTCTTGATGGCGACCTGACGGTCGAGTTGGGGATCATGCGCCAGATAAACATATCCCTGAGCGCCCTTGCCCAGTTCATTCAGTATTTCAAAACGACCAATTTTTTGTCCGGACATGATTAAGCAGAATTAACTATCTACAACTTTCAATGATTATTCGATGATGAAAAACGTGCTTTATTTTACACCAGAGAAGTTGCCGCAAACGCAATTACAATGCAGGCACGTTGGGCCCCATCCGGAATAAAAAACGCTCCCACATGGGAGCGCCCGACTGGCATTCAACACAACGGGCTGCCCGCGATTATCTCAGAGAGCGACTTTACAGCATTGCCCTGAGCAGTCGTTCTAAAAACAATTTACGCATAATCCCGAACGCACGGGTTATGGCCCGCATCTATCTGACAATCACCTTGTTGCGACCCGATTCTTTGGCTGTATAGAGCGCTTCATCGGCGCGCTTGACAAGGTCCTGCTCACTTGCCACTTCAAGTTCCGGGTAGGAGGTGATCCCGAGGCTGATCGTGACGCGAACCATCTGGTCGCCGTCTGCGACCGATGTTTCTTCCACCATGCGCCGCATTCGCTCTCCGACATCACGAGAATTTTCCTTTGAAGCTGCAGGGAGGATGACCAGAAATTCCTCGCCGCCGTAGCGCATGAGAATATCCCCCTCGCGCAGAGCCGCACGCGCTGTTTTCGCGACCTGAATGAGCACCCGGTCTCCCGCGAGATGACCGTAGGTGTCGTTCACCTTCTTGAAATGATCGATATCAAACATCATGACACCGAGCGAGCCGGTCGTGCGAACCGCACGACTGAATTCTTCGCTGAGCCTCGCCATACCGAAACGGCGGTTATAGATGCCGGTCAGCGGGTCAAGCGCCGCGAGCTTTTGCAACCGGTCGTGCGTAAGAGCGTTATTCATCGCGAGCGCCATACCCTGACCGAACAGGTCGAGACGCGACTTCAGCTCTTCGGCAAATCCAGCAGCACTGGCCAGGATAATCGCACCGAGCGGTACACCCTTGTAGAGCACCGGTTCGACGATCACCTCGCGCGGACGGAAGTCCGTCAAAACACCTTCAACAGCGACATCCTCGGGCAGCGTCACACACAGGCGTTTTTCGCTCTGCAAGGCGAACCGAACATGGTCGCTGCTTTTCAGTGAGTCGGGGGTGCGTATTCCGCGTGATGCGGCAATCCTTATCTGCCCTTCTGTTGCAATCAATATGGCGCCTGCGTCCGCTTTCATATGCTGAAGCAGTTGCTGAAGGGCTTCGTTCACCAGAGCCTCCAGATCCAATTGGCTCGCCAGCATCGCGCCGAAGGAACGGACAGATGCATCATTCCTATGCGATGCCGCAAGTGCCTCGACAAGGTAATTAAAGGCCTTGCCGCTTTCGCCTATTTCATCCTCTGAATCCACCGGAATGTGGCAGGCTTCAGGCGTGCAATTATTTATATCCCCGGTCCGCGAAATTTTCATGAGGTTGGATTCAACGAATCTCATGCGCTCAGCCAGAATGTGCAACCGGCTGCCAACGATGCTCCGGGCCAGCCAAATATTGACTCCGCCAACAATGAAGCCCGCAGCCATAGTCGCTGCAAAAAACCCTGGGGTCAGCACATATTCCGTCGGCACGCCCATCATGACCGCGAAAAACGGGAAGAGGACACCCATGACAAGACCGAGTCCCGTCATCCAGATGGCGAGATCGGTGAATACTTTACGTGTCAGACGAATCATGGCATTCCTCCTGTTAAACCTAGAAACGGCAGTTCAATCCGCAGATTACGCAGATTTTCACAGATTAACAACAAGTTACAAAGCGCCTGCACATTACCAAAATGGCGGATCAACCATGAGATGAAAGTATTTGTTTAATCAGCGTTAATTCATATAATCTGATAAAACCACTCAATTCTTGCTAAGAGCCAGACTCTTGCAATCATTGATGCGGACAACCGCTTTTTATAGGTTTAACGGAGTGCTGATTTATTCATCCGCCTAACGGGCATGGCAATGATGCCACCCCTGATAATGAAGCTCGCTATGCCCGTTCCCCCTTTCCAATTGCCCCCTCGCTACGCTCTCCCCCACGCAAGCGAGGGCGAGGGCAAGGGCAAGGGCAAGGGCAAACGAATCGCTGCGCGAATTTCACGTTAATCCCAACTCAGCGAACCACCGGTCTGATATTCCGTCACGCGCGTTTCAAAGAAGTTCTTTTCCTTCTTCAAGTCTATCATTTCCGCCATCCAGGGGAACGGGTTGGTCGCGCCCGGATACAAAATATCCACACCGATCTGCTGGCAACGGCGATTGGCGATGAAACGCAGATACTCCTTGAACATGGTGGAATTCAGGCCGAGAATGCCGCGCGGCATGGTGTCTTCGGCATAAGCGTATTCCAGTTCCACGCCCTTTTGCATCAGGCCGCGTATTTCTTCTCGGAATGCCGCCGTCCACAGATGCGGATTTTCCATCTTGATCTGGTTGATCAGATCCACGCCGAAATTCAGGTGCATGGACTCGTCGCGCAGGATGTACTGGTACTGCTCGGCTGCACCGGTCATCTTGTTCTGACGGCCCAGAGCGAGGATTTGCACGAAGCCGACATAGAAAAACAGCCCTTCCATGATGCAGGCAAACACGATCAGGCTGCGCAGCAAAGCCTGGTCGGTTTCAGGCGTACCGGTCTTGAATTCCGGGTTGGTCAGCACATCGATGTACGGCAGCAGAAATTCATCCTTGTTACGGATGCTGGGCACTTCGTGATACATATTGAAAATTTCGCCCTCATCCAGTCCCAGACTCTCCACGATGTACTGGTAGGCGTGGGTGTGAATCGCCTCCTCGAACGCCTGACGCAACAGAAACTGGCGGCATTCCGGGTTGGTAATATGGCGATACGAGCCCAGCACGATGTTGTTCGCCGCCAGGCTGTCGGCGGTGGTGAAGAAACCCAGATTGCGCTTGATCAGACGGCGCTCATCGTCGCTCAACTTGTCGCTCTTCCACAAGGCGATATCCGCCGTCATGTTCACTTCCTGCGGCATCCAGTGATTGGCGCAGGCGGCCAGGTATTTTTCCCATGCCCACTTGTATTTGAACGGCACCAGCTGATTCACGTCCGCTTTGCAGTTGATGATGCGCTTGTCTTCCACGCGAATGCGGCCGGTCGAGGCAGCCGGCGGTGTTACGGGTGAAGATGTATCGTTAAAAGTACCCACACGCGGCATGCCCAATGGCAGTGCAGTCGGTCTGATTTCTTCGTCAAATGTCAGCATGTTGTTTCCTTCTATCAGTTACTAGTCGCTAGTTGCTAGTTGCTAGTTGGCGTTGTCCGTTACGCGGTCTTGTTTTAACTAGCGCCTAGCGTCTAGCGTCTAACGACCGCTTATTGGCAAGCTTCACACTCAGGATTGTCAATCGAGCAGAATTGCGTCGTTTCAGCTTGTGCTTCGCCAACTGCCACCGCATTCAGCGCACCCGCGCGCCCGGTAGATTTTTCAGCTGACGTCGCCCCCAGCGTGCGCAGATAATAAGTGGTCTTCAAACCGCGCACCCAGGCCAGCTTGTAGGTGTCGTCCAGCTTGCGGCCCGATACGCCCGCCATATAAATGTTCAGCGATTGCGCCTGATCTATCCACTTCTGACGACGCGACGCGGCTTCGATCAGCCAGCTGGGCTCGACCTCGAATGCCGTGGCATACAGACTGCGCAACTCAGCCGGCACACGGTCGATCTTCGCCAGGCTGCCGTCGAAGTATTTCAGATCGGAGATCATCACCTCATCCCACAAGCCCAATTCCTTCAGGTCAGCAACCAGATTGTCGTTGATCACGGTGAATTCACCAGACAGATTCGATTTCACGAAAATATTCTGGTAAGTCGGCTCGATGCAGGCCGATACGCCGATGATGTTGGAGATCGTCGCGGTCGGGGCAATCGCCACGCAATTGGAATTACGCATGCCGTATTGCTCAATGCGGGAACGCAGCGCATCCCAGTCCATGCTGACCGACATATCCACTTCGACATAGCCGCCGCGCTCTTCGCGCAACAGGTCCAGCGTATCCTGAGGCAGGATGCCGCAATCCCACAGGCTGCCTTTATACGAAGCGTAACGACCGCGCTCCTGCGCCAGTTCGGTGGATGCCCAGTACGCGTAATAGCACACCGCCTCCATCGAACGGTCGGCGAATTCGACCGCCGCCTCGGAAGAGTACGCGGTGCGCAACTGGTGCAGACAATCCTGGAAACCCATGATACCCAGACCGACCGGACGGTGCTTGAGGTTGGAATTGCGTGCCTTGGCGACCGCGTAATAGTTGATGTCGATCACGTTATCCAGCATGCGCATCGCCGTGTTGATCGTGCGGCGCAGTTTGTCATGGTCGATCTGCCCTGATCGTTCATGCCCCTTGGGGTAGAGGTGTGCCGGCAGGTTAACCGATCCCAGGTTGCACACGGCGATCTCATCCGCATTGGTGTTCAGGGTGATTTCGGTGCACAGATTTGAGCTGTGCACCACGCCGACATGCTGCTGCGGTGAACGGATATTGCAAGGATCCTTGAAAGTGATCCACGG
>JAUSLX010000149.1 GCA_030645775.1 Gallionella sp.
CATATTGCCATCATCATGGATGGTAATGGGCGTTGGGCAAAGCAGCGGTTTATGCCGCGTATCATGGGGCATCAGCGCGGGGTTGAATCTCTGCGTGCAACAGTACGTGCGTGTCGTGACATGGGCGTGGAATACCTGACAGTATTTGCATTCAGCAGCGAGAATTGGCGGCGTCCGGTCGATGAAGTTTCCTTTTTGATGTCCTTGTTCCTGAAAATACTGGAACGCGAAGTCGCTAATCTGCATAAAAATAATATCCGTTTGAAAATCATAGGCGATCGGAGCCGTTTTGACGAAACACTCCGGAATACGATGCGCGATGCCGAACAATTGACCGCCAATAATACCGGTCTGACGCTGACTATAGCCGCCAATTACGGCGGACGCTGGGATGTGATGCATGCGGTACAGACGCTGTTGCATGACCATCCTGAACTGGCCACCTCGTTTTCCGAGGAAGACCTGCAACCATATATGTCCATGAGTGATGCGCCTGAGCCGGATTTGTTCATACGCACGGGTGGCGAGAAACGCATCAGCAATTTTATGTTGTGGCAACTGGCCTATACCGAGTTGTATTTTACCGATACCTTATGGCCTGCTTTTGACCGCAAGAAATTGGAACATGCCATTGCTTCTTACCAGAATCGCGAGCGGCGTTTCGGGCGGACAAGTGAACAGCTACTGAGCGGAAAAGTGCAAGCTGAATCAGGAGAGTCACATGCTTAAATCCAGAATAATAACTGCCGTTATTTTGTTGTCGCTGTTGCTGCTGGTTTTGTTTGCCCTGCCTGATGCCTGGTGGACGGGGCTGGTGGTGCTGGTGGTGATGCAGGGAACGCTGGAATGGTCGAAGTTGTCCAAAATTTCCGGCAGAAATGCATATATTTACGGTGTCTTGACACTTTTCATCATGCTGGCGATAGTCTGGTTCGATGCGGGTCACAGCGATGTCGAACAAGCCTTACCCCACTTGCTGATTTATGCTGTTGCCGCCTTGTTCTGGCTTATTATCGTGCCCACCTGGCTGATAGTCGGCTGGAAGGTTGAAAATCCGCTATTGATGTGTCTGGCCGGCTGGGCTGTGTTGGTTCCGACGGGTTTGGCCATGCTGGATTTGCATGCCTTAAGCCCTTTGATATTGTTATTTGTGATGTGTCTGGTCTGGATCGCCGATATCGGCGCTTATTTCGCCGGACGCCGTTTTGGAAAAAATAAACTCGCCCCCAGTATCAGCCCGGGTAAAACCTGGGAAGGGGTGGCAGGGGCGTTGTTAGGCGCAACGATATATGTGGTCTTGATCTGGAATATCAGTGCCTATGCAGATCATCGCGGCGTGCTGCCTGTTTTGTTGCTGGCGTCCTGGTGGTGGGTGGGACTGGCGGTTATCGGTGATTTGTTTGAGTCTGCCATCAAGCGCCAGGCGGGCGTCAAGGACAGTGGTGCCTTGTTGCCGGGACACGGTGGTCTGCTGGACCGTATCGATGCCTTGACGCCTACCTTGCCACTCGCCGCTCTGGTGATTTTGTTGCAGCAACTTACTTAGGATACAAAAATTGTGAAAAGTGAAGATGGTACTGTGAAAAGTGAAACGAACTGCGGGTTCGGCCTTTCACCTTTCACCTTTTACTTTTCACGGATCTAATTATGCAATTCCTTACCGTACTAGGCTCTACCGGTAGCATCGGCAGTAGTACGCTGGATGTGGTGGCGCGTCATCCCGATAAATTCCGGATCGTTGCCCTGACAGCCAATCGCCAGGTTGATCTGTTATTCCGTCAATGCGTTCAATTCAAACCCGCTTATGCGGTGTTGCTCGATGAAGCGACTGCAGCGCAGTTGCGAAAACTGTTGCGCGATGCGGGCTTGAGCACAGAAGTTTTGAGCGGCATCGAGGCGCTGGAACAGGTTTGTGTATTACCGGAGGTAGATACGGTAATGGCTGCCATCGTCGGCGCTGCCGGTTTGCGTCCTACTTTGGCTGCGGCAAAGGCCGGCAAAAAAATCCTGCTGGCGAACAAGGAAACGCTGGTGATGGCGGGCAATGTGTTCATGGACGCAGTGCGCAAGAGCGGATCTGCGCTGTTGCCGATAGACAGTGAACACAACGCGATTTTTCAGGCTTTGCCGCGTGGATACGATGGCGATATGGCGGGTAATGGCGTGAGGCGCATTTTGCTTACGGCATCGGGTGGGCCGTTCCGTAATACGCCGCTTGCCGAATTGCAGCAAGTCACACCGGATCAGGCTTGTGCGCATCCGAACTGGGTGATGGGGCGCAAGATTTCGGTGGATTCTGCCAGTATGATGAACAAGGGCCTGGAAGTGATCGAAGCGCATTGGCTGTTTAATGCCCATGCCGATGATATTCAGGTGGTGATACACCCGCAGAGTGTGATTCATTCACTGGTCGAATATCTGGACGGTTCGGTGATCGCGCAACTCGGCAACCCGGACATGCGTACACCGATAGCATACGGTCTGGCTTACCCTGAACGTATCGATTCCGGTGTGGGCGCGCTGGATTTATTCAAGGTGGCCACGCTGGATTTCGTGGCGCCGGATTATGAACGTTTCCCCTGCCTAGCGCTGGCCTATCAGGCTCTGCGTGCGTCAGGTACGGCTCCGGCGGTGTTGAATGCAGCAAACGAGATTGCGGTGGCGGCCTTTCTTGATAAACGTATCCCATTCTTATCGATTCCGCGCGTGATCGAAGCGGTGCTGGATGCGCTGCCTGTCAGCACAGTGACCTGTCTGGACGATGTGCTGACTGCCGATGCCGCAGCACGCCATGCCGCGCAACTACAGATTCAACAACGGAACAAATGATGACGCTACTGGCCTTTGTCGGCGCAATCGCGCTGCTGGTGGTGTTTCATGAGTATGGACACTACTGGGTGGCGCGCCGCTGCGGTGTGAAAGTACTGCGTTTTTCGGTCGGCTTCGGGAAAATTGTTTACAGCAAGCGTTTTGCCGGCAGCGATACCGAGTGGGTAATTTCTGCGATTCCCCTGGGCGGCTATGTCAAGATGCTGGACGAACGCGAAGGTGAGGTTGCAGCAGACGAATTGAGTCAGGCGTTCAACCGTAAACCGGTATTGCAGCGCATGGCGATTGTCGTTGCCGGGCCGTTGGCGAATTTTTTGCTGGCCATCGTGTTGTATTGGGTTTTGTTCATGCACGGTGTGCCTGGATTAAAGCCAACACTGGGCGACGTGCCGGCGGGTACGCCGGCAGCAACGGCGCAAATGCTGCCGGGTGAGAAAATTATCAGCATCAATGGTGAGGCGATACCGAGTTGGCAGGAGTTGCGCTGGAAATTGCTGACGCTTGCCCTGCAAGGGGGTGACGTACAAATTGAGGCGCAAACTGCCGGTGGCACAACGATCCATCATTCCCTGAATATCAGCAGTCTGGAAGCACGTGATCTGGACGGCGAGTTTCTTGATAAGCTGGGTTTGCATCTGTATCAGCCCGTACTTACACCCGTCATAGGCAAGTTGTCCGAAGGCGGGGAAGCACAGCGCGCCGGCTTGCAGGAGGGCGATGTTGTTTTGCGTGCCAATGGCGTGGCGATGCCAAGTTGGAACAGCTTGGTGGAAATGGTGCGCAGCCATCCGGGTCAGTCTGTGCAACTCGATATTCAACGTGCCGGGTTGAATCTGAAGGTGGTCGTTATTCCGCAAGTCGTTACCGAGTCGGGTAATAAAATAGGTAAGATAGGCGCGGCTCCGCAAGTAGATAAGGCGGCATGGCAGGCGATGATGACTATTGTCAGTTATCCGCCTCTGGAAGCCGCGGGGCAATCACTGCGAAAAACCTGGGATACATCGGTCATTACCTTGAAAATGCTGGGGAAAATGGTGCTGGGCGAAGTGTCCATGAAGAATTTAAGCGGTCCGATTACTATCGCCGATTACGCCGGGCAGTCTGCGCAGATGGGCCTGGCAGCCTATCTGGGTTTTCTGGCTTTGATCAGCATCAGTCTGGGTGTATTGAATTTGCTGCCGGTTCCCTTATTGGATGGCGGGCACTTGCTGTATTATGTCGCGGAATTGCTGAAGGGTAGCCCGGTCTCCGAGCAGGCCTGGGAAATCGGTCAGAAAATCGGCATCGGATTGCTGGGTACTTTGATGCTTTTTGCCATATATAACGATATCAATCGCCTCATCTCGGGTTAGTAATAAATGAACAAAACAAAACTTGCAGGAATTATTTCACTGTTATTCATGTCTCCCGCCTGGGCGATCACCCCGTTCACCGTAAAAGATATCCGTGTTGAGGGCATACAGCGTACTGAAGCCGGCACGGTGTTCAGCTATTTGCCGATCAAAGTTGGCGATACGATGAATGACGAACAGGCGGCGGTAGCGATACGCGCCTTGTATGGCACGGGTTTCTTCAAGGATGTACGGCTGGAAGTGGAGCAGGGAGTGCTGATCGTCCTGGTGCGCGAGCGTCCTTCCATTGCCAGTATTCAGGTCAATGGCGTGAAGGACTTTTCCAAGGATCAGCTCAAAGACAACATGAAGTATGCGGGTCTCGCTGAGGCGCGCATCTTCGATAAAGGCGCACTGGATAAGGCGACGCAGGATTTGAAGCGCCAGTATGTGGCACGCGGTAAATATGGCGTGACGGTCAATACCAAAATCACTGAGTTGGAGCGCAATCGCGTCAGTATTGTATTTGACGTGATAGAAGGTGATGTTTCAAAAATCAAGCAGATCAATATCGTCGGCAATGAAGTTTACTCTGAGGATGATTTGCTGGATTTGATGAAACTCAGCACACCGGACTGGATGAGCTGGTTCAGCAAGGACGATCAGTATTCCAAGCCAAAACTGTCGGCTGATCTGGAGTCATTGCGCTCGTTCTATATGGATAGCGGTTATCTGGAATTCAATATCAATTCCACCCAGATTTCCATTACGCCGGACAAGAGGGATATTTATATCACGATCAATATCCGTGAAGGTGCCAAGTACACGGTTGCCAAAGTTGAGGTGTCCGGCAATACTCTGGTGGCTAAAGAAGAAATTGAGAAGCTCATTCAGGTCAAGGAAAATGATGACTTTTCTCGCAAGGCGCTGTCCGAAACCAGTAAGCTGGTCGGTGAGCGTCTGGCGGCTGAAGGGTATGCCTTCGCCAACGTCAATGCGGTTCCTGACTTGAACAAGGAAAAGCATGAAGTAGCTTTCAATTTCCAGATCGATCCCGGTCAGCGCGTATATATACGGCGCATCAATATCAGCGGCAATACCAAGACGCGTGATGAGGTGATACGCCGTGAATTCCGCCAGCTTGAAGGGGCCTGGTTTGATGTAACGAAAATCAAAAGATCCAAGCAGCGTGTAGATCGTCTGGGCTTTTTCTCGGAAGTAAATATCGAGACGCCGGCGGTGCAAGGTGCGGCGGATCAGATGGACGTAAATTTGTCTGTGGTAGAGAAATCTACCGGCAGCTTCACTGTGGGTGCGGGGTATAGCGGCGGGGAAGGGCTGGTGTTCAGCGGCGGAATTACGCAGGCCAACTTGTTCGGCAGCGGTAACCATATTGCCACACAGCTCAATACCGGAAAAATCAATCAGAATATTTCTGTTTCCTATACCAATCCCTACTATACCGATGATGGCATCAGCCGCGGCTTTGACTTTTTCAAACGTAATTCTGATGCCACCCGCGCCACCGTGAGCCAATACACTTCTTCCACCCTTGGAGGCGGCGTGCGTTTCGGGGTGCCGATCAACGAAGATGAAAATATTTCCTTCGGTATGTCAGCGGAACGCTCCAGCATTGGTCTGACCGCGCTGAGCCCGGTTTCGTACCAAAATTATGTGAATACATTTGGCTCGACCACCACCACGGTGTTGGGAACCCTGGGATGGGGGCGTGATACGCGCGACAGCGCGATATACACCACCGAAGGTACGGTGCAGCGTGCGTATGCGGAAGTGGCACTGCCGGTAATGGATATGCGTTATTTCAAACTGAACTACGAACATCAGTGGTTCTATCCGATGACGTCTGATTTTACCCTGATGCTGAATGGCTCTGCTGGCTTGGGGAATGGCTATGCGGGCAAAAAAATGCCGTTTTTCAAGAATTTTTATGCGGGTGGAACCGGCTCGGTTCGTGGCTATGAACCTAACTCTCTGGGGCCGCGAGATATCAATAATTACTCGCTGGGTGGCCTGCGCCGGGTAACCGGCAGCATGGAAATAATCGCTTCCATGCCTGGTATTAAGGATAAATCGGTGCGTTTGAGTGGATTTATAGATGGTGGCGCCGTCTATGGCCCGGGTGATTTGCCCGGCAGTGCGGGTATGCGTTATTCAGCTGGCGCGGCGGTGATCTGGATATCTCCGATGGGGCCGCTCAAGTTTAGTTATGGTGTGCCGCTGAATAAACAGACAGTGGATAAATTGCAGGCGTTCCAGTTTACAATGGGCACGATGTTTTAGTCACTTACAGGTTTAATGATGTCAAAACGTGACAAGATTTGTGTTTTTCGTAGGTCGGGATTTATCCCGACAAGA
>JAUSLX010000020.1 GCA_030645775.1 Gallionella sp.
CAGCCTCTTCCAATATGAAATGAGTCTGAAGGGTTGGCGTATTTCCAACATGAAATGAGTCTGAGATTGATTTGCCGGGTCGGTCATTATGCGAAGCATGGTGATCAACATGGAAGAAGCAAAACTACAGACCTTGGAGCAGATCAAGGCATTTTTGGACGGGACATCGGAGGTGGCATTTCGGGTTCCCAAAGAGGATCGCAACCCGTTTATCGAGCGGGTGCTCAAGCGATTTGGCTACGCCCCGCACGGGCGAGTAGACCGGGGTGTATTGCTGCGCTACATCGAGCGCATGACCGGGCTGTCACGCCAGCAAGTAACCCGCCTGGTAGCGCAATACCGCAAGGGCGGGAAGCTGTCGAAGCAGCCCTGCAAGCCCAAGCAGGGTTTCGCGTACTGCTATACCCCAGCGGACGTGGCTTTACTGGCCGAGACGGACGTGCTGCATAGCACGCTGTCCGGGCCTGCCACCAAGAAGCTCATGGAGCGCGCGTACCAGGTGTTCGGCGACTCGCGTTACGAGCGCCTGGCGGGCCTCTCGGTTTCCCACCTGTACAACCTGCGCGGGAGCAAGCCATACCAGAATAAGCGGCGGCACTGGACCCAGACAAACCCGACTGCCGCGCCCATCGGCACACGCCGCGCCCCGCGACCTGACGGCGTGCCGGGCTATATCCGCATAGACAGTGTCCATCAAGGCGACATGGACGGCGTCAAAGGCGTGTATCACATCAACGCGGTGGACTGTGTGACGCAGATGCAATTCGTCGCGACCTGCGAGAAGATCAGCGAGGCATATATGTTGCCGCTCATCGGGCAGTTACTGGCTGGATTTCCATTCGCCATCCTCGGATTTCATTCGGATAACGGCTCGGAATACATTAACTACCAAGTGGCGAAGATGCTGGATAAATTGCTCATCGAGTTCACCAAATCGCGGCCACGGCACTCCAACGACAACGCCCTGGCTGAATCCAAAAACGCCTCAATCGTGCGCAAACATCTGGGCTATGCGCACATCCCGCAACACTGCGCCAGCCTGGTCAATGCTTTCTGCACCGAGTTCCTCAACCCTTACGTTAACTTCCACCGGCCATGTTTTTTCCCGGAGACAATCACGGATGCCAAGGGCAAAGAACGCAAGAAATACTGCTACAAGAACATGATGACGCCTTATGAGAAATTCAAATCGATCCCCGAAGCCGGCAAACATCTCAAGAATGGCATCACGCTCGAACAACTGGATGCGCAAGCGGCAAAGATGAGCGACAATGCCGCTGCCTTGGCGCTGAACAATGCAAGAAAAAAGCTGTTTAGAGACATCGCTGCTGCGATGAAAAAACAGGCCTGATAAACAAAGTCAGCAAGGCAAAGCGAAGAAGCAACTACAAGTCAGACCGAATCCGAATAAGGTCAATTACTCAGATTCAGAACCCTTCGTTCAGACTCATTTCTGAATTGGAAAATACTATATCTTTTCTTGCTCAGGTGAAAAACAGCATGACCATTGGCTTGTGAACGGATCTCCCGTTTTTTCCGTGTTCCCAGGCGGGATCATTGAAGGTATTGATTCGAATATTCCAATCTTCCTCAAGGTAGGAACCCCGGACTATGGGGAAAAACACATCCAGAAAAAGCATGCTCACTGGGTAAGAAAACAAAAATTTAATTCTGTTGCCGAATTTGTCTATTTCAAACTTGCGCAGCCAGGTGAAATTTATTGTACAGAAGCGGATAAGAAAATAAAAATAATGATGCGACTAAATCCATCGGCGATTATGGTTATGGAGCTTTTTCATAGGCCTCAGTCTCATTTTTCCGTGACAACGCTTTATTATCACCAAAGCACATTGGACGGCACGAAATTAGGCCGCTATCCAGGTCGAGCTAGATAGAGTGCGTAATAATTGGAAAATGGTGTGCGACGAAGCGAAACTGACTGAGATGGATAGAAAATTACTCATGGGCAGGCAGTTCTTGAATCCATCTATCTCATGGTAACTGAGGTGCAATTACGGTACACTGACCAGCTTTTACAGACTTCGCCTAACTACGTTAACCTTCTGTTTATAAACTACTCTTTACTTATCTTAACTTCGCTTGTATTTGCTGTATTTTCAGTAACTTATTGATTTAATTGGTGACTCATAATCCTTTGGTCCACGGTTCAAGTCCGTGACGACCCACCAATAAAGCAAGGGCTTACAGAAATGTAGGCCCTTTGTTTTTAAGTTGTTTGAACGTTGCCGGAAGTTGGCAATTCAACGACCTGTTCGCAGCCGGCACCGCGACTGGAAAACACTCACAGGATAAAAAAACCATGATTAAAATTTTGTTTAAAACGCTGCGTCTGGTATTGACGCCTTTCATGCTGCTATGGGCAAAGTGGGCTACTCCCAGGGGAATAACGCGTCCAACGGAGGCGCAACAACAGATCGGTCAGGAATGCGCGCAACTGATACTTTATCATTTTAAAACTTGCCCGTTTTGCATCAAGGTACGCCATGAAATGGCAAGATTATCTTTGCCGATAGCGTTGCGCGATGCACAACATGATCCTGAACATCGTGCCGATTTGCTGAATGGCGGCGGGAAAATTCAGACGCCCTGTTTGCAGATCACCGATGAGCAGGGCAATGTTCAGTGGATGTATGAATCCGGCAATATTATTAAATATCTGCAACAAAGATTTTCATGATTCAAACCCACCCAGACTGGCTGCTACAGACAGATTAAATAGTGAGTATCACATTATCCCCCAGTGCCCTGCGCCGTAAGGCGCGGTTGGACTCACTGACAGCCATTGAATTTCCGGCGGACTTGCCGGTGGTATCGCGGCGTGAGGATCTGGCGCGCGCAATTTCCGGGAATCAGGTGGTCATCGTTTGTGGTGAGACCGGTTCGGGCAAGACCACGCAGTTGCCAAAAATCTGTCTGACGCTGGGGCGCGGTGTGCTGGGTGCCATCGGCCATACCCAACCGCGCAGAGTCGCGGCGCGTTCTGTGGCGACGCGCATCGCCGCCGAACTGAAAACCGAACTCGGTGGTCTGGTCGGCTACAAGGTGCGCTTTCACGACAAGGTCTCGCCTGATACCGTAATCAAGCTGATGACGGACGGCATACTGCTGGCGGAAATACACAGCGATCCACTGCTCAAAAAGTACGACACTCTCATCATCGACGAGGCGCACGAACGTTCACTCAATATCGATTTTCTGCTGGGTTATCTGAAACAACTGTTGCCGCGCCGCCCTGACCTCAAGCTCATCATCACCTCTGCCACGCTGGATGCGGATCGCTTCGCACGGCATTTCGGTGCGCTGGTGGTCGAGGTGTCGGGGCGCAGTTATCCGGTCGAAACACGCTATCGCCCTTTGCAGGTCAGCGATGAGGGAGAGGCACAGAACGTGCCGCAGGCGGTGAGCGCCGCACTGGATGAACTGGCGGCGGGCGGACTGCGCGGCGACGTGCTGGTTTTTTTGCCGGGTGAGCGCGAAATTCGCGATACGGCGGAAGCCTTGCGCAAGCATCATCCCAAAGGAATCGAAATATTGCCGCTGTTTTCGCGTTTATCGGCGGCCGAGCAAGACAAGGTGTTCAAGACCGGCGCCAAACGGCGCGTGGTTCTGGCGACAAATGTGGCAGAAACATCGCTAACTGTGCCTAACATCGGCTATGTGATCGATTGCGGGCTGGCGCGGGTGAACCGCTACAGTATCCGCCAGAAGGTTGAGCAACTGCACGTCGAGAAGATTTCCCGTGCAGCCGCAAATCAGCGGGCGGGGCGTTGCGGACGCGTGATGAGCGGCGTTTGCCTGCGTTTGTACGGAGAAGATGACTTTTTGCTGCGTGATGAGTTCACCGATCCGGAAATTTTCCGTGTATCGCTGGCCACTGTGATTCTGCGTATGAGCGCGCTTGAGCTGGGCGATATTGCTGAATTCCCGTTCATCGAACCCCCTACGCCGCGCATGATTGCGGATGGCTATCAGCTGCTTTCTGAATTAAACGCGATAGACGAGGAGCGAAAACTCACCCCGCTGGGACACGAACTGGCAAAATTGCCGCTGGATCCCAAGATCGCGCGTCTGCTGCTGGCGGGACGGCAATACCAGTGTCTGACGGAAATTCTCATCATCGCCAGCGCGTTATCAACGCAAGACCCGCGCGAACGTCCGCTGGACAGGCAAGAAGCGGCGGACACGGCGCACAAACGCTTTGCCGATGAGCGCTCGGATTTTCTGGCGTTTATCAAAATATGGGCGTGGTTTGAGCAGGCGGTGGCGCACAAACAGTCCAATCGCCTGCTGGCGGAAGAGTGCCGCAAGAATTTCCTGTCTCCGCTGCGCCTGCGCGAGTGGCGCGAGTTGCATCAGCAGTTGCACACGCAGGTCGCCGAGATGGGCATGCGTGTCTCCCCTCGCCCGCAGGCGGGAGAGGGGCAGGGGGAGAGGGGGGCTTCCTATGAACAGATACACAAGGCATTGCTGTGCGGCCTGCTGGGCAATATCGGCATGAAGGGCGTGGAAGGCAATGAATACCTGGGCGCACGCGGCATCAAATTTTTCATTGCGCCCAATTCGGTGCTGGCGAAAAAGGGCAGCAAGTGGGTGATGGCGGGGGAGTTGATCGAGACGCACCGTCTGTACGCACGCACCGTGGCGCGCATCGAGCCGGAGTGGCTGGAGGAAACCGGCGGACATCTGATCAAGCGCCATTATTACGATCCGCACTGGGAAAAGAAACCTGCGCAGGTGGTGGCGTTCGAGCGCAGCACCTTGCACGGTCTGTTGCTCAATGCCAAAAAACGCGTGCATTACGGGCCGATGAACGTGCCGGAATCGCGTGAGGTGTTCATCCGCCAGGCGTTGGTGGGGGGTGAATTCGACACGCGTGCGCCGTTTTTTGCGCACAACCAGAAACTGATCGCAGAAATTGAGGCGCTGGAACACAAGGCGCGTCGCCCCGATGTGCTGGTGGACGATGAACTGATCTTCGCGTTTTACGACAGCCGTATCGCGGCGCATATCCACAATGGTGCTACCTTCGAGGCATGGCGTCGTGAGGCTGAGCGCACGGATGCGAAATTGCTGTATCTGAAGAAAGATGACCTGATGCGCCACGAGGCGGCGGGCATCACCACCGATCAGTTTCCGCCACAACTTAAAATCGATGGCGTCGGCTTCGCCCTGAGCTACAACTTTTCGCCGGGCAAGAATGACGACGGCATCACGCTGACGGTGCC
>JAUSLX010000131.1 GCA_030645775.1 Gallionella sp.
ACCGAGGCATTGACGATGGGGAAACGCTGCAAGGCATGCACCACCGCCTTGACAAAGAAGCAGGAGAAACCCAGTTTGATGCCGTGTTTCTTCTCGAAGGAATCCTTGTATTTGTTGCGCAGGTCGATCACCGGCTGCATATTCACTTCGTTGAAGGTGGTGAGGATGGCAGCATTCTGTTGCGATTGCAGCAATCGCTCGGCGATACGCTGGCGGATGCGCGTCATCGGCACACGCTGCTCGGGGCGATTGCCAGCCGGCGCAATGGCGGGAACGGCCTGCGACACGACGGTTTCCTGAGCGCTTTCCACCTGCTGCATGGCATTGAGCACATCGTCCCGGGTGACCCGGCCTGCACGACCGCTGCCTTGCAATGCATCGGTATCCACATCCAGCTCATGCGCGAGTTTGCGTACCGAGGGCGGCACGGCATGTGACATCTCCGCGTGTGCCGGAGCGGCCTGCGCCACTACCGCATCGGTGTCGATCAGGGCAATCAGCTCTTCACTGCCAACCTTCTCGCCATCACCCTTGATGATTTTGGAGAGTACGCCGCTCTTTGAGGCGGGCAGTTCCAGCACCACCTTGTCGGTCTCCACGTCAATCAGGCTTTCGCCTTCGGACACGGCATCGCCCACTTGCTTGTGCCAGGTGATCAGAGTCGCTTCGGATACGGATTCGGACAGTTGCGGTACTTTGACTTCAATGAGACTCATGGCGATGCGCTCCTGGATTATTCTTTACATCGAGATCGGGACGGAAAGCGGCTTCGATCACCGCCTTCTGCTGTTCGTTATGCACCGCCAGATAACCGGCAGCAGGTGCTGCTGATGAAGGACGCAGCGCATATCCCAGGCGCATACCCTTACGGAAATGGCGCGTGAAATAATGCTGAATGCGATGCCAGGCCCCCTGATTCCCCGGTTCTTCCTGACACCAGAGAAATTCTGTCGCATTCGGATAGACCGCCAACTGTGCCGCAAAATCTTCATGCGGGAAGGGATAAAGCTGTTCGATACGAATAATCGCCATATCCTCTATATCCCTGGCGCGGCGACCATGGACCAGATCGTAATAGACCTTGCCGCTGCACGCGATGATGCGGCGCACTTTGTCCGCATTCAAGGTTTCGACTTCGGTAATCACGGCACGAAAGCCGCCTTCGGTAAATTCATTCAGCGGGGATGCCGCCTCCTTGCTGCGCAGCAGGCTTTTCGGGGTGAACACGATCAGGGGATGGCGGGTGGGACGCAACATCTGACGGCGCAACAAATGGAACATTTGCGCCGGGGTCGAAGGGATACAGACCTGAATGTTGTAATCGGCGCACAGTTGCAAATAGCGCTCGATGCGCCCCGAAGAATGCTCGGCCCCCTGCCCCTCATAGCCGTGCGGCAGCAACATCACCAGACCGCACAACCTGCCCCATT
>JAUSLX010000134.1 GCA_030645775.1 Gallionella sp.
GTGTGGGGCGCAATGCGCGTCTTTCCATTCCTGGCGAAGTGGGTGCAGGGCGGGGGCAGGATACACTGCATGCCCGGATAATCAGCACCCGTTCGCTCGAAGACGACAAGAAAACTCAGCACCTGCAGGTACTGGATGGCAATCGCGCATGGGTGAGCAGCGGACAGAGCGTGCCGGTGCCGCAACGCCAGCTGGTACAACACCCCTGGGGGACGCAGGTGATTGAGGCGACTCGGGACAGGGATATCGCCAGCGGGTTTTATGTGTTGCCACGCGTCAGTGGCGACAGGGTGACGCTGGAAGTCACTACACAGAACGACTCGCTCCTCCCCAATCAGCATGCAGATGCTTATCCGGACAAGCGGGTACACACTATTTCAAGCACGGTTTCCGGCCGTCTGGGCGAGTGGATCAACCTCGGCGGACTGGGTCAGCAAAGCGATTTTAACAATGCGACCCTCGCCGCGCGCAGTACGTCCAGGCTGAATGAGCAGCGCAATGTGCTGATCAGGGTGGAAGAAATGGATTGATGCGGACAACTGCTTTTTTAGTCACTTACAGGTTTAATGATGCCAAAACGCGACAAGATTTGTGTTTTTCGTAGGTCGGGATTTATCCCGACAAGACGTGTTGAATGAAGCAAAAACGTCGGGATAAATCCCGACCTACGAGCTTGGTTCCTGCTTGTCCGGCTTAGGTTAATGTGAAACTCGCGTAGCGATTCGTTCGCCTCTTCTACTGCATGCGGTACCGCATGCGGGAGAGGAGAGCGAAGCGAGGAGAGCGAGGTGAGGGGAACGGGCACGACGGGTTTCATTATCAGGGGGGCACTTTTCCATGCCCGTTAGTAGGGTTAATGATGTAAAGTGGAAGCCTTGTTGAAATTGTTTGCCGGTGTTAAGCGTTGTGGGTGTGACAGAAATAAATCACGGGGTTAATGCATGAAGATATTGCCATTTATATCTAAACATCGAAGCATTTATCTGCGTTATACCCCCTTGGGGATTGCTCTGGTAATGTCATTTGCGCTGGTGCAAATGACACTTTTATTTCCACATTTAACACCACGTCACTTAGGCATCCCTTTATTGTTGGGTTTGACTATCGGCCTGTTGCTTTCCACCCTGGTTGGCTTGTGGCGGGAGATGCAGCTCAAACAGGAAGTTTTTAGTGCCGTTGCCGACCTCGCACAGGAGTTCATCTACCTGCGGCGAGTTGACGGGGCTTACGATTATGTTTCCCCCTCATGCTTCCAGACTACCGGCTACCGTCAGCAGGATTTCTATGCTCAGCCCAATCTTATGAGTCGCCTGATACACGAGGATGACCGTCCTGTCTGGGATACGCATGTGCATCAGATGCACCAGCATGGCAAACCCGAAAAACTGATCGTTCGCATCCGAAACCATGCCGGGGAAATTCGCTGGCTTGAGCATTTGTGTGGCGATGTGCGCGACAAGAAGGGGAAGATACTGGGTGTGCGTTCGACCAACCTGGATGTCACTGAACGCATCCAGAAAGAACAACAGCTCTGGATTGCTGCCACGGCATTCGAAACGCATGAAGCCATCCTGGTTACCGATGCGAACGCCAATATCCTGCGAGTCAACCGGGCTTTCTCAGCAATTACCGGTTATGAGGCTGATGAGGTGATAGGTAAAACGCCCGCTTTGCTCCGCTCAGGAAAGCACGACAAGCGCTTCTATGAAGCCATGTGGGCGTCATTGCTCAGTACGGGGGGATGGAGTGGCGAGATGTGGGATCGCCGGAAAAATGGTGAGTTGTACCCCAAGCACCTGACTATTACGGCAGTGAAGGATGCTCTGGGTAACACGACTCATTACGTCGGGGTATTCAATGACATTTCCGCGCGCAAGAAAACAGAGGCGGAAATCAATCGTCTTGCCTATTACGACCCGCTGACACAACTGCCTAACCGCCGTTTGATGATGGATCGTCTGCGTCAGGCCATGGCTGCGAGTCAGCGCAATGACAGCTACGGCGCCTTGTTGTTCATTGATATGGATAATTTCAAGGAGCTTAATGAAACTCAGGGGCATGATGCCGGCGATAAATTGCTGGTCAATGTCGGCAATCGACTCATGTCCTGCGTGAGAACGGGTGATACGGTAGCCAGGATGGGGGGGGACGAATTTGTCGTCATGCTGGCGAATCTGGTCGATAGCGATATCGATCTTGTTCCGCGTGCAGAATCTGTAGCCGAAAAAGTGCTTTTTACGCTTAATCAGCCTTATCTGATTGATGGCAAGGAATATCTTTGTACTGCCAGCATAGGGATTACCCTGTTTCACGGCGAGCAACAAACTACCGAAGAATTGCTCAAACATACCGATCTTGCCCTGTATCAGGCAAAAAACAGCGGCCGGGCCACGTTGCGTTTCTTTGACGCTTCCATGCAGCAGGCACTGGAGGCGCGTACCCGGTTAAAAACAGATTTGCGCTGCGCCTTGCAGGAAGCGCAATTTCAACTGCATTTTCAGCCTCAGATGGATGCAGTCGGCCATTGTGTCGGCGCCGAAGTGCTGTTGCGCTGGCAGCATCCGCTGCGGGGCCTGGTGCAGCCGAATGACTTCATTCCCTTTGCCGAAGAATGCGGATTGATAGCCTTGATTGATTATTGGGTGTTGGGGGAGGCCTGCCAGCAACTCAGCAAGTGGAGTACCCAAAATCAATTTTCCGGGATACGACTTGCCGTCAATATTTCCGCCTCAGCTTTCATGCGCACCAGTTTCGTGGAAGATGTACTGGCGATTATCAAAGCCAGGGGCTGTGATCCGTACCAGCTCAAGCTCGAATTGACGGAGACGTCGCTGGTTCACAGCATCAATGAGGCTATCGGCAAGATGAACCGACTCAAATCTGCCGGAATCAACTTTTCGCTGGATGATTTCGGTACCGGCTAT
>JAUSLX010000136.1 GCA_030645775.1 Gallionella sp.
GCCGCGCCCTTCCTGATCCAGTGATTCGATGCTCACAGCTTGCGACGGTGACTCGATGACCTGCTTGTCGTTGTTTTTCTTTCTCAATTCAATTCCAGTCTTTTAAAAAATCTCAGCGCAGTCGGCGCTCGATATAAGTGAATGCATGTCCCAGCGGGGTCATTGCCAGCAGCCAGCCGATCAGCACGCCCAAGCTGTTTGCCAGCATATCCAGCACATCGAACATGCGGTAGCCACTCCAGTCCTGCACGAATTCCAGCCCTATGCCCATACTAACCAGTGCCGCGATCACCACAATGCGTGACTTCGCCAGGCTGTAACTCTGGCAGAACCAGAACGACAACATCGCGTAGGCAAAGGTGTGTTCCAGCTTGTCGACATGTTCAAATGACAGCGGTTCAGGCGGATGAGGGACGAGCGAAAGGTAGACGACCAGGGCGACCAGCAGCCAGCCTGCGCCCGCCCATAGCCTGTGATGTTTCAATCCTCGGGCCATGCAGCCAGATATTCCTGCCAGTGCGTCTGGTTGAGTTTGCCCAGTTCGCTGCGCACCAGTTCGATTTCTTTGCTGAAACCGTCACGACTCAACACACCGCGCATCATCTGAAAGCGCGCAAATACCAGATAGGTATTCACCACATCCGTTTCGCAGTAGTTACGAATTTCTTCCAGCTTGCCCTGCTGGTAGGCTTCCCATACCTTGCTGCCGTCCATACCCAGCTTGCCGGGAAAACCGATCAGTTTGGCCAGATCGTCCAGCGGCGCGTTGGCGCGTCCGCCATACATGGCCAGCAGGTCCATCAGATCGAGGTGACGCATGTGGTAACGGCTGATGTAGTTGTTCCACTTGAATTCGCGGTCATCCTCGCCCATATCCCAGTAGCGCGCGCACTGCACGCCGTGTATCAGGCCGCGATAATGCAGCACGGGAAGGTCGAAACCGCTGCCGTTCCACGACACCAGTTGCGGCGTGTACTTGTCTATGCCGTCGAAAAAGCGCTGAATCAGACTACCCTCATCTTCGTCCAGCCCGCCCAGCGACCAGACCTTGAAGTTGCCGCCCTCGCGCAACACGCAGGAAATCGCCACCACTCGCTGCAAATGATGCTGGATAAAATCGCTGCCGGTTTTCTGGCGGCGCTGCTGAAAAGCCATTTCCGCCACTTCCGCATCGCTGACGCGCTCATCCAACCCGTGCAGGATGCGTAAGCCGGCAATGTCGGGAATCGTTTCAATATCAAATACAAGGGTGGGATTCATTCAGATTTACTTGTCAGTTATAGAGCCCTCTCCCGCAGATGAGAGAGGGTGCGAGTTGATGTGACACCTTACTTCTGTTTCCAGCCGTCATTACTCAGCACCCACCAACCGCGCTGTGCATGTTGCACCCAGCGCTGCGCAAAGGTGCTGCGAATTTCCGCCTGCCATTCGGGATGTCCGTTGGCATTGGCGATTTCGGCGTACAGCGCGCTGCGATCCTGATTTTCAGCCGCCACCAGCGCATTCACCGCCTGACGCGCAGCCAGCGGCACAGACCCGGCATCACGCACCGCGATCATGCCGTCCATCGTCAGACCAACCGCGCCGCTGGCATAATAAGCAGACAATTGCCCATGACGGGCCTGCATACTGTTCTTGATGGCATTCACGCCCGGCGTATTGACTTCGATATCCGCTGCGGCATACACGTTAAAGGCGGCAAGGAGTGCGAGCAGGGCAAGCAGGTTTTTTAGCAAGTTCTTCATTTTGTTTCCTTCACGGTGGCCGGTTTATCGGACTGTTGCCAGACTTCCTCAATGATCTTGTCAGCCACTTTTTCAGCCGCCGCCGCAGGGAAATATATATTGATTGTGACGCAGGCACTTAGTGCGAGTGCCGCCACAGGTAATACCATCCCTATCTTTCTCATCATGACTCCTTTAATTAATAATCGGCTTTACGTTATTTTGCGTCACCCGTTTCAACCTGGTCAGCAATTCACGCCACGACACGTTGCGATTGTAGCCCATCACACTGATGGCCGGTATGCCTCGGCCCTTGATGAGGGTATAGGTGCCACTGTTAGTACCTTCTATTCCGCCCATCGAACACACGCCATTGCGCAGTACGCAACTCCAGCCTATGCGTTCATAGCCAAAGTTCTCGAAAAAGCGCAGATAGCTGCGTTGTATCGCGGCAGCGGCACCTGCGCCACCCAGTGCCGAAATATTCTGGACGGCTCTTTGACTGATTTTCCGGGGATAGTTTCCGGCACTGCTATACAAATAGACATCAAAGCGCGACGGCTGCCAGTCCTGCAATTGCAAATTATTCACGTCCCCGTCCAGGCGGCCCTGCATATTACCGAACGAGAATGTCCGCGTCAGCAAATCCAGGTCAAGATTGCGCATCGCCAGATCACCGGACAATTGCGGTGACCGTCCGAACGCATTGGCCAGTTTAAGATGCGTTGCCACGACCGTGCCATCAAACACATTAAACAACAGCGCGCCATCCACGTTAATCTCGTTACCGTCATAACTCACCCGGGGGATGCGCCCTGCCAGCTTGCCCAGCATCCCGGGCAAGCCTGCCGCCTCGCTGAATTGCTCCATTGAGATTGGCGATAGTGAACCGGCAAATTCCCAGCGCCAGGCATCAGCCTGTTGATAGAGATGCAGATTGCGCAACTCCAGCTTGCCATCCAATATCGCCAGCTCGGCCTGTGGTACGGAAAAATCCAGCCCCTTCATATTGACCGTCCACTGCCCCGCCTGCAGCGGCACACCCAGCAACGCCCCACCGGCAAAGTCAATCCGGGCCGTGCGCGTCTCATCGGCCCGCCAGTCTATCTCGCTGTTCACGCCGAGCAGGGCAAAGCGTTGCGCCGTATCTGCAATCCCCGCATCATGCAGCCCGAGCCGCAGCGATTGCACGGCATCGTTGCGATACTGTACCTCCACATCGGCACGCCCATACAAAGCGGCCTCGGCCAGCGCCCCCTTAGCCAGGAACGGCCTGGCATAGCTCTCAAACAGCTTGGTGAGTATCAGCTTGTCGCCGCGCAACGCACCTTGCAGCAAGCGGCCTTGCTGCAAGCTTGCGGAAAATTGCATGCGCCCCACCTCCGGCAAATCAAGCACCGCCTGTGCAATTTCAAACGATTTTCCGTCATAGCGACCGGACGCACTCAATGCATGATTGCCACCGCTCAGATACAAGGGCTGCCAGAACATCTCGCCTGATTGCCACGCGACACTGCCTTGCCAATCCCATGCCACGCCCTTGCGCTTGGCCGTTAATTTGATGTCTCCGCGCAACTTTTCTGCCGCATGCAGGCCACTGGTGTCGCTGAAGCCGAGTTCTGCCAACTGCAAATCGGCATCCACGGCTTGCATACCGGACGCATTACCACTGGCACGCACGGTGCCGTTCAGTGCGCCTTGCGTGGGCAGCGGCATTCCCGCCGGCAGCAGGGACGACAGGCGTTTACCTTGCGCATTGCGCAACTGAGCCAAAACTTGCCAGCCGCGTTCACCCGCCTGCCCCTCTGCCTGCCACGATTCGCCACCGGCGGTGACCAGCGCCAGTTGCCAGCGCTGACCGGTAAAATCATAAGAGAAATCCAACTTTGCATCAGGGATCGCATCCAGCCTGCCATTGCGGCAAGACATCTGCGCGGACGACAAGGTAAATCCGCCACAGCGCACCCGCAGATTACGAAATTCACGCTGCTGCAGCTTCAGATTCGCAATCTGCAAATCAGCCGAACCGTCCGCAGGCAAAACCAGTCTGATACCCCGCGCGCTAAACGCAGGCGCGTCAACATCGGCAACGCTCAGCGAGAAATCAGCAGCACCCGCCGTCGTGGACAACAGCAACATACCGAGCAGACAGCGGCTCAATATTTTTTTGCAATGGCTAACCCGGATTAAATGCCGCATGGAATACAGACTCACTGACTGACTGCCGACCAGCGGATTGTACAAGCTACTGAAGTCAACGCAGCCAAACTTGTTCAAAACAACGGTTAGTCATCGAAGAATTTCAGATGTTTCTGTGGTAATGTTGCAGGCGAAATCATGTTTTACTCATATAGACCACAGTTAGTTAATGGTGATTGGATATGGATATAAAAAATACGACCGAAACAAGACATGGGGATCAGTCGTCTCTTTTGGAGCATGTCAGTTATTCACCTGCGCGACTGTTTTTGATCGTGGCAGCTTCTATTCTTGTTGTTGAAATCGCAATCATGTTTACATTTGAGCGGCTACCGCAGCTTTCCAGGATAACGGAGAGTATTCTCGATGGCATTTTGTTGACTATTCTGGTTTCTCCCATCCTTTATCGGTTCTTGTTCCGTCCATTAAATATGCATATTGCCGCGCTCCGCCAAGCACAAGAGCTTCTGCGACAACAGCGCGACCATCTAGAAGAGGAAGTACAAAAACGAACTGCTGAACTGGTTGAACGCAACCGAGAGGTTGCGGATCGGGAAGTGCATTATCGTGCCGTGGTCGAAGGTGCTTCGGAAGGTATTTTGACGCTAGACAATCAGGGGCAGATCGTACGGATTAACTCTGCCGCAGAAAAAATGTTCGGCTATGTTCAGGGTTCGGCGACAGGTATGTATTTTGTCAGAATACTGACCGATGACAGCGTAACACGCTACCTGAAGTCGGATGGCAAACTTTATCCCGTTTCCGATATGTCACTTGAAGCGCGCCACAAGGATGGCAAAACCATACCTATACTTCTGTCTGTCAATACGTTCAAAAATGAGAATGCCACTTATTTTTCGGTGATCATCCAGGATGTCAGTGAGCGCGTGATGTTCGAGAAGCGTTTGGCGAAACTGGCCTACTACGACTCATTGACTGGTTTGCCAAACCGACGCTTGTTCCATGATCGACTTAGTCAGGCTATGGATCGCGCCCGCAGAAATAACAAACTGGTAGGTATTTTATTTCTCGACCTGGATCACTTTAAAGATATTAATGACACATTAGGACACCTTTTTGGGGACAGGCTGCTACAGGAGACTGCTAAACGGCTGTCTGATTTGCTGCGTAAGCAAGACACGGTGGCGCGGCTTGGGGGCGATGAATTCACCGTTATTCTGGAAGAAATCAGCAATGTGAGTGATGCTGAAGACGTTGCCAAGAAAATTCTGCATTCGATCAGGCAGTCCTTCCAATTGGGTGAGCGCGATATTCATGTCACCAGCAGTATAGGCATCACGATCTATCCTCATGACGACAGCGACATAGAGCGCCTGATCATGAATGCTGACGGAGCCATGTATCAGGCAAAAGAACACGGTAGAGACAGATATGAGCTATACACGGCAAAAATCTCCGCCGATGCGGCAGAGCGCTTTTCTTTAGAGGCATCTTTTCGCAAGGCCGTTGATACGAACGATTTTCTGCTGCAATACCAGCCTGAATTTGTATTACATTACCAACCTGAGATTGATCGATACTCTGGTGAAGTGATAGGTGCGGAGGCATTGATTCGCTGGCAACATGCGGAATTGGGTTTGCTTGCACCAGACCGATTTATTCCGCTGGCTGAGGAAACAGGTTTGATTATTCCACTCGGTGAATGGGTACTCCGCACGGCATGTAAACAATCTGTGGCTTGGCGAGCAGCAGGATTCCCACCTTTCCATTTGGCAGTTAATGTGTCAGCTCTGCAGCTGAAAAATTACGACATCGTGCAACAGGTGGCGCGCATTCTGGAAGAGACCGGAATGGAGGGGCGTTATCTGGAGCTGGAGCTCACAGAAAGCATGGTGCTGGATAAAAGCGAGGGATTACTCTCCATCCTGCGCGGTTTCAAGGAAATGGGCATCACATTGTCTATTGATGATTTTGGAACCGGTCATTCGTCACTCGCTAATCTACAACTGTTACCCATTGATAGAGTGAAAATCGATCTATCATTCATCCAGAACATTACCAAGAATGAGCATGATGCGACAATTGTGGTGGGGATTATCGATATGGCACATAAGCTCGGCCTGAAGGTAGTCGCGGAAGGCGTAGAAACTGAAGAGCAATTAATGTACTTGCTAGAACATCACTGCGACATCATGCAGGGATACCACTTCAGCAGGCCGATGGCCGCAGTTGACTTCGAGGCATTGCTCATTAATCGCGTTGAATTATCCCCAATAAAACACTCGTAAGTTGCGAGTGGGCGCTAGTAAATGTGTCGGAGTATAGCAAATGAAAAACTATAAATTGCTGATGAAGCTCGATACACCATTGAAGTTGATCAGTGCATTAGGTTTGCTTGTGTCCTTGGTTGAACTTTTCATCATGTCAGTTCTCGCTGATGCCTTGGCATTCTTGAGTATCCCGGATGCTTACTGGGGCTTGATTGATGCCACTCTGCTTGTTCTATTCCTCTTTCCTGTACTCTACACATTAGTTTTTCAGAAACTTCAAAGTGAGGAGCGCTATCGGCAAGCCAATGATGCGGCTCTGGATGCGATAGTCCTCATCAATGATAAAAACGAAATTGCCAGCTGGAATCCGGCTGCGCAAAAATTGTTCCTTTACAGTAGTGATGAGGTGCTTGGACAGCCAATACATCAACTGTTTGCTCAATCCGCCGACGTTGATAAATCTCGATTGGCAGGAGAAGAGGTACAGACAGAAACATTGGTTGAGGCATTGGCTAAGCGTAAGAATGGGAGCGAATTGCCAGTCGAAATGTCATATGCGTCTTTCAAAATAAGAGGGAAGAAGTACGAATTTAGATTTATTCGGGATATCAGCGAGCGCAAGCAGGCCGAAGCGTCCTTGATTAAACTTTCGCTGGCTGTTGAACAAAGTCCCAGCTCTATCATCATCACCGGTCTCGATGGCAGTATCGAATATACCAACCAGGCATTCACGACTGTGACGGGTTATAGCGCAGGCGAAGTCATTGGTAAAAACCCGCGCATCCTGCAGTCTGGGAAAACCCCGGCTGCGACCTATGCCGATATGTGGCTTCATTTGACCCGTGGTGATACATGGCATGGCGAACTCATCAATCGTCGCAAGGATGGCAGTGAATATATTGAATCGGTTGTATTCTCCCCGGTCAGGCAGGCTGATGGGCATACCACGAATTACCTGGCAATCCAGACGGACATCACCGAACAAAAGCAAGCGGAAGCGCGTATTGAAAGACTGGCTCATTTCGACCAGCTCACCGGTCTGCCTAATCGTAGCCAGCTGAATGACCGCTTCAAATACGCATTGAGCCTGGCGCAGCGGAACGATAAATCGTTAACAGTCATGTTCCTTGATATCGACCATTTCAAAAATATCAACGACACGTTGGGGCATGACATCGGCGATCAAGTGCTGATTGAAATTGCCGAGAGACTCAATGGAGCTTCACGCGACGAAGATACGGTCTCGCGTCAGAGCGGAGATGAATTTATTCTTATTCTGCCCGATGCAGGTGTGGATGGTGCAACGCGCGTTGCTCTCAAACTGATGGGGGTGCTTTCCAGGCCATTCCAGTTCGAGCAAAACGAGTTGATCATTACGCCTTCGATTGGAATCGCTATCTATCCAAATGATGGCAATGATCTTGAGACCTTAACCCAGAATGCAGAAACCGCCATGTATCGCGCCAAGAAAGAAGGTCGCAATAATTTTTGTTTCTTCATGCAGGAAATGCAAGTACATTCTGCGCGCACCTTGCAATTGAGCAATGCCTTGCACCATGCCCTGACGCGCAATGAATTGCAGTTACACTACCAGCCGCAAATTTCCACCGGGGACGGGCATATCGTCGGCACGGAAGCTTTACTGCGCTGGCGGCATCCGGTATTGGGCTTCATTTCACCTGCGGAGTTTATTCCTATCGCCGAAAATGGCGGACAAATTATCCCGATTGGTGAATGGGTGATACGCACAGCCTGCAAACAATTGAAGGACTGGATGAATGACGGATTACCACCGATGATCATGGCGGTAAATCTATCGGCGGTTCAATTTCGTCAGGCGAACATCACTGAAAGGATCATCGGCATCCTCGATGAGATTCAATTGCCGCATGAGTATCTGGAGGTGGAGTTGACGGAGGCTGTGGCCATGGATGATCCGGTGGCCGCGATTGCGGTGATGGATAAATTGCATGAGCAAGGTATCCGTATGTCAATTGACGATTTTGGCACCGGCTATTCGTCTCTGAGTTATCTGAAGAAATTCAAGGTGTACAAATTAAAGATCGATCAATCTTTCGTCAGGGATATCACAAATGATTCGGATGACAAGGCTATCGTAACCGCCATTATCAATCTGGCTCACAGCTTGAACATGCAGACCATTGCCGAGGGTGTTGAAACCGTCGGACAACTGTCCTTCCTGCGATTGCAGGGCTGTGATGAGATGCAAGGTTATTATTTCAGCAAGCCACTGCCTGCTGAGCAATTCGCGGCGTATGTAAAAGCATTCCATTCCGCATAAGAATTTGTGCAATTCGAATATTGGAGTTGATGATATTGCGCACCCGTTTCAAACTATTCAGTGAAACTGGCTTAGCGCATGATTAACGGGTTGGCCCGTATAAAAACTTATTGCAATTAAATTTTGGAGGTCTCGTATGCAAGCAGCAGAGTGTGTGGTTGAAGAGGGTGAGTTTGTTATTTTAGGTGTAACGACAGACGGGAGCAGCTTCAAGTTGTCCGGATGGCCTGAGACATTGTGTCACTCACTGGGGAGGGCAGGATCCGATGGGCACGTAATGTATCCGTCGTATGTGCATCCGGTGCTGATCGGCGGGGTTGAGTGTGTTGTGGTTTGTGCCTCGCTACGCAAAGAAAACGCCGCCGCATTCGATCTCATTAAACAGTTTATTGCAGAGCATCGGCTCATGACCCGTGCCGGACGCGGTGCGGTGATAAAGAGGGGTGATACAGAATCCCATCCGAAATTTGTCGTCGAACGGCGCAATTCTGAAAACAACAAGTGGCAGAAAACCATGAAGTAACGGCTGTGTTACAAGTCACTCAAGGTGCAGAAGCCTGGCGAGGCGCCGCGTTCTCCGGAACCTTCCTGTACTCGTCGATACCATGAATTTGAAATTCAGCTTTTAAAAATGGACTGTCCGCTGGCCGAAAACCAGACGGTCACGAAGCGTTCGACGAAAGAAAAACGGCGGCTAGGTTTTCAGACCCCAGTCGCCGTTATAAACACCATCAAAAACTAACCACATTCAAAACAGGTCTGTTTAAAAAAGTCACTAAATACTATTTAGAGATATTCTCACCAAACAGTAAGAAGCCAAACTTTATGCGAAATTTTTCGCAGCGTAGTCCCAGTTCACCAGATTGTTCATATAGGTTTCGACGAACTTGGGGCGCATGTTGCGATAATCGATGTAATAGGCATGTTCCCACACGTCCACGCACAACAGGGCTGTATCGCCGGTAGTCAGCGGCGTGCCGGCAGCACCCATATTGACGATATCCACAGAGCCGTCAGCCTTCTTCACCAGCCATGTCCAGCCGGAACCGAAATTGCCCACAGCCGAAGCCTGGAAGGCTTTCTTGAATTCGTCCAGACCGCCCCATTTGGCATTGATCGCATCAGCCAATGCGCCGGTTGGCTCACCGCCGCCCGCAGGCTTCATGCAGTTCCAGAAGAAGGAGTGGTTCCACACCTGCGCCGCGTTGTTGTAAATGCCGCCGGCAGGCGCCTTCTTTACGATCGCTTCCAGATCCAGCGCTTCGTATTCGGTACCTTTGATCAGGTTATTCAGATTGGTCACATAAGCCTGATGGTGCTTGGCATAGTGATATTCAAAGGTTTCCTTCGACATGTGCGGCTGCAATGCATCCATCGCGTAAGGCAGTGCGGGCAAGGTATGTTCCATATGAGTTCCTTCCATTAAAAGTTAATTGCGGGTGGCTAAATAATACCACAGCTTTTTTGTCAGACTTCGGCCAATTTGCCATCGGCGAAGATCAGTGCGCCGCGCACAGCCTTATGCGGGTAGATAGCCTGCATCGCCACGCGGTATTCATCAAGCTGAAGCGAATAATCCTGCGAGCTAACATTTTCGCCTGTTTTATAATCCAGCACCCACACCTCATCGTCGAACTCGACCAGACGGTCGATGCGTCGCAACTGGCCTTGCGCATTGACATACGCCACCTCGTTGCTGGCCGCCAGATGCTGTCGTGCATCGAAGAAGCGCGTCAGGGCGGGGGTGTTCAACAAGTCCAGCGCATGTTGCCAGAGTGCGTCCATCCGCCCGGATGGAATGTTCAGTTTGCGCTGTAGCTCCCCCCTCTCCCCCGCCCCCTCTCCCGTACACGGGCGAGGGGAGTCAGAGGATAGAGCAAGATATTCCATCAGGCCGTGCAAGCAGATGCCGTAGCGTTGCACATCGTTCATCACGGGCTTGCGCTGACCTACCGGCAGCGGGCGCGTCAAGCGCTCATCCACTGCGCAGGCTTGTGGCTTGTGGCTTGCGGCTTGTAACTTGTGTAGCTCCGCCGCCTCTTCAACAGCTACAAGCGGATTTTCCGTTTCGCCATCTGTCACATCCGCAATACGCTGATACCACATCCCATCAAGCTGCGCGCCATTGCCGCTGACCAGCAGCGCCTGTTTGGCACGGGTCATCGCAACATACAGCAGGTTCAAGTCCTCGCGCCGGGCGAGTGCGTTCTCCTGTTCAAAATAATGCGCGCGCACCTGTCCGCGACTGGCTTTGTCACCATACAAGGAAAAATGCGCAGGCGCTTTTGCATCGGTCGGCCAGTCCACCAGCACGTCATAGCCTCTGTCGGCCGGTGGTTTGGCATTGGCATCCAACAGCCAGACGATCGGCGCTTCCAGTCCCTTGGCCTCATGCACCGTATAGATGCGCAGCGCGTTACCCGTCTGCGCAACCTTGCCTTCATCGGGCGATTCGTTGTCGTCAGCTCGGCGCAACTCGGCGAGTTCGCGCAAAAAACCCGGCAGGCTGGGATAACGTCCGGCATCCACATTCAGCGCAATTTCCAGAAACGCCTGCAAATTGGCCAGCACCGTGGCACGCATCACCTGCGGCACGGCGCTGGCATAACGGTGCTGCGCATCGCCCTCGAAATAAATGCGGTCGAGCAAATCATGCACCGGCAATTTATCGGCAAGCAGAATCCAGCCTTGCAACAAACCATGGGCGCGCTGCAACGCGGGCGTAGCAGTGTCGTTTTCGACCAGATTTTTCAGGCGCTGCCACCAAGAAATCCCCCCTGCCCCCCCTTTTTCAAAGTGGGGTACTAAGGTAACACCACCTTCAGTCTCGCCCCCCCCCTTTGCAAAAGGGGGGCTGGGGGGGGATTTCGCCAAAAGCATCAGATCCGCATCGCTGCACGAAAAAATCGGTGTGCGCAACGCATGCGCCAGCGCCAGATTGGCAAACGGGGTGATCAAAAATGTCAGTAGTGCCTGTATGTCCGAGGCTTCCAGCGTATCGAGCAGCCCACCTCGGCGCGATGTCAGAAAAGGAATGGACAGGCTGCGCAGCGCCTGCTCATAGACCTTGAGATGGGTGCGACGGCGCACCAGCACCATGATGTCGGAAAATTGTGCCGGGCGAATCCGGCCTTCATCGTGTATCCGCCAGCTCCCCACAATTTGTGTAATTTTTTCGGCGAAACGCTGCGCTTCCCGTTCACGCGCTCCCTCCTCACGATCTGGATACGGCTCCAGCAGCGGGTTGCGCAAATGCATATCCGCCGTTTCTGCTGATGCCGTGTCTGTCAGTTCGGCCAGCGGCAACGCCTCAACATGTCCCGGCAAGGCCTGCTGATGAGATAGATGAGTCTCGAATCCCTCATATTCGATCAGGCCGTCGAACACCCCGTTCACCGCAGCCAGGACGGCGGGCGCGTTGCGGCGCGTTTCATTTTTCTTAAGATGCACGGCCTGATAATGATCTTGCAAAAACACACGCACCACGCCAAACAAGCGCGCGTCGGCGCGGCGAAAGCGATAAATCGACTGCTTGGGGTCGCCCACTACAAACACAGTCGGAGCGCTGTCCACCGCCGCCGAGGCGGCAAACCAGGATTGCAGTATCTGCCATTGCAGCGGGTTGGTATCCTGAAATTCATCCAGCAACACATGGCGATAGCGGCTGTCCAGCTTGTATTGCAGGTATTCAGCATGGTCGCTGTCATTCAGCAGCTGGCAAACCCGCCATTCCAGATCGCCGAAGTCCAGCAACTGCTGGCGCTGCTTCAATTGCTGATAGGCATCCAGCAGGGCCACGCCGCAACGCAACGCATGACAGTTGCTCTGGTAGATTTTCTGCGTCTGTACTTTATTCCAGGCATCGAGCAACTGCCCGCGCACCAATTCGACCGCCTGCCCCATCTGCTCGGCATCCTGCCCCTTGTTCGCCTTGATGGAACGCGGTTCATTTTTTTTAGTGAACAGCTCCTCCCACAGAAAATCAAAACGCTGCGCAGCAGACTGCACGCCATCCAGCGGCGACAACAGACGCACCGCTTTGGCCTTTTGTGCCGCACTGGCGTCCAGCAACCGCGACAGCGCATGAACATCATCGGCGAAATAGCTGCGATCGAACAAGTCAGCTTGCGGGTCGCTGTTCATGTCCACGTCGAATTCAATGCGCAAATTCTGTAGCGCGAATTCAAGTGCACCGTCCCCCTCTCCCCCGCCCCCTCGCCCGCCTGCGGGCGAGGTGAGGTCACTGGCATAAGCCCACCATTCGCTGCGCTTGTTGGCAAAATTACGCAGCAAAGTCTGCGTATTGGCGAGCCCCAGTTCCTTAAACAGCACCATCATGGACTGAGCCGTTGCACTGTCCGGCTGGCTATGCAGGCCGTCCAGAAAAGTCTGCCAGGCTTCCTGCCACAATTCGGCGGTCTGTTCGACCAGTTGCACCCCGCCCGCGCTATTGAGCGGCGCGCGTTGCAGTATCTGCATAAACCAGCCGTGAAAGGTGCTGATGGTGACCGGGGGTGTCGCATGCAAAAGCTGTTGATACAGCAGCCGCGCACGCGGCAGCATGCGCTCGATATCCGACTCATCCACTGCACGCTGACGCAGGAATTCGCGCACATGGTCATCGTCTTTCGAGGCCAGTTCATACAGCCAGTCGCGCAGTCGCGCCTGCATTTCCTGAGCGGCACGGCGCGTGAAGGTGATCGCCAGTATCTCGCCGGGGGGTACGCCTTCCAGCAGCAGGCGCACCACACGCGAGACCAGCAACCAGGTCTTGCCACTGCCCGCACACGCCTCGACCACCACGCTGCTTTGCGGATCCAGCGCCTGCCGGTTATCCATGCACGCCCCCTGCGGCGACTCTATCCTCAGTCCTCAGTCCCCGCTCCTGTTTTTCTTCCCACTCACCTCGGCGGCACAACCCTTTCATCTCGCAATAACTGCATACTTTTTCCGCGCCGTGGGCAGGCATGGGCTCACCGCTGTGCAGCTGCTCAAATACCGCTTTCAGACGTTCCAGATTGGCTTGCGCCAATGCCGTGATGTCATGCAGCGGGGCGACCGCCAGCACGGCATCGTCCTCCAGACTGACAAATGCCGCCGCACCGGCAGCTGCGGCCTGCGCGTAACACGCCAACTGCACATCCTCGCCCGGCTCTTTCAGCTTGTTTTTCAGCACATTCACCGATTGTGTCTTGTAGTCCAGCACGGCGGTCATAGCCGCATCATCAACACGCACATCGATGCGGTCTATGCGTCCGCTCAGCAGCAGATTTTCAGCCACTTCCAGTTTGATGGGCTGCTCGGCGGCCTGATAGCGCCAGCCTGCATCCTCGTTATCCATCTGCCAGTCCAGATAGGCCGGAATCAGCGCCTGCCAGCGCAGCAGCCAAGCTTGCGCCAGATAATCATGCGCCAGCGCTTCGGCAAACACTTCATTGCTGATGCGCAGCATGACTTGTTCGGCCTCCAACTTACCCTGACTTTGCAGCAGCGGGATTTCCGTGTGGAAACGTTGCAGCACCTCATGCACCCAGGTGCCGTAATCACGCTTATCCAATTCTTCGCGCACCTCATCCAGTTCGTTCAGACGCAACACATGGCGGGCAAAATACTGGTAGGGACAGGCTACCAGGCTGTTGTAACCCGACGGGGAAATACGCTGAGGCAGAAGTGCCGGCGACACAACAGGAAGCGGCATGACACTTGCTCGATCCTTGATCATCAATCCCCGATCCTCATCAATCCTGACCTGCGCCTGTTCCAGCATTTCGCCTAGTTCCGTATCCATCAGATCATCACCAAACGCCAGCAGGTGCAAGGCGCGCAACATTTCAAAATGCGGGCTGAGCAGATTCGCTTCGCCGTTCCGGCGATCCTGCCAGGTCACCAGCACGTTGTCGTTCATTGCCAGCAGCCCCAGCAAGTCGTCGCGCACCTGCGCCTGTTGCCTGCTGGAGAGCGGCAACCCCAGCGTGGCGCGCACCGCGTCGTTGAACCACTGCCCGGCATTCGCGGGGGCAGGCAGATGCATGGCATCACAGCCCAGCAACAACACCGCATCAAAGCTGCGCCAGCGTGTGGCCGGAAGATGAGTAAACAGCACCGGGCTGTCCACCGATACATCGCGAAAGGTATTCAGGTCGAGTTGTTGCGACAGCCAGCGGCGCCATTCCGTGTAGCTGTAATCACCTCTCCCCAACCCGCTCGTGTCGGACTGCAACTCATCCCGCCACAAGGTCAGAAGTTGTAGCAACTGTTGGCCCGCCGCGTCCTGTTGCCAGCCCTGCACCACGCCTAATATTTCAAGACTTTCGTGCAGCGCATGCAACCAGCTGGCAAGGGGTAAGTGGTGAGTGGCAAGTAACCGCGCCGCCTGACGCAGGCGTACCAGTGGCTGTACCAGTTCGGGCGCATGAAGCCCGGCGACAGCGATGAAATCCTGTAAATGTGCGACCACGCCATGCTTGCGCACCAGTTGCTCGAACTGGTAAGCGGCCTGCTTGCGCTGTGCCGGGTTTTCGGCAAACAGAAACGGCGATTTGAGCAAATCGAGCACATCCTGATAGTAGAAGTCTCCCTGCACCGCCTCCAGCCAGCGCATCAGTACCGTGCTGACCGACAGCGTGGCAAACGTCCAGCCGGTCTCGTCCTGTACCGCTACCTGCGCACGTTCCAGCAGGGCGCGCAGGCGGCGCGCCACCAACCTGTCCTGCACCACCACCGCGATAGATTGCCTGCCCTCCAGCAACCAGCGTCGGATCTGCACATCGGCGGCCTGTGCCTCCTGTTCCATGCCCTGCGCCCCGAACAGTCGCAAGCGACCGCCCAGCGCAGCGTCAGGCTTAAACCCTGCCGCCGTGCTGAGCAGATCCGCGCTGTGTCTGTCCTGTTGCAAAGCGCACGCCAGTAGCGCGCAGTCAGGTTCAGCCGCAACCATTGCGCGCAAATCGAACACGGTCACCTCAACACGCTCACGACAAGTCTGCAAAAAGCGTGTTTCGGCTTCGTCCGGATCACAAGTTTGCAGCACATACACCGGGCTATCCACCTGCCTGGCCAGTTGCGCCAGACGCTGCTGACAGGCGCGCGAGGCATCCAGATCATCAGAGGCAGCCATTGCATACCACAACTCATGCACGACTCTGGCCTCGAACTGCATTGCCTGCCCGCTACGCGCCTGATAGGCCTCGGCCAGTTGCCGGGCAAATTCTTCAGTTGTTTCAGGCAGCGCAACATAATGTCGCGTCAACTCATCCATCAGCGCCAACAATTCACGCGACAGACTCCATAAATCCGCATCGGGAAACCAGTGACGCTCACGCAAGGCCTGATAAAGCGCGGCGATACGCTGAGAATCAGGCTGAACGGGAACAGTAATGGGTACCGACTGCGCCCAGTCGGCAAGCGTGAGCATCTGCGGCAGCAGCAGCGCCGGAGAACCTGAGGCAGCGCTTAATGCCTGCGCCAGCGGCAGGGTGGCGTGGTAATTGTGCAACAGCACCACCGCCGCGCGCAAATCGGGTGGTGCCTGGCGGGACAGGATATGCTGAGCGACAGAACGATAAAAACGCCCTCCTGACCGCCGGGTATCTTGCAATTTTAGCGTTCGAGCAGATGCAGCTTTTCTTTGACACTCAGCCACTCATCCGCGTCGGCAGGTGCGTCCTGCTTCTCGACGATAACCGGCCACAACCTGGAAAGCTCTGCGTTCAAGGCGACGAAATGAAGCTGTTCTTCAGGCAAATCATCCTCGGCAAAAATCGCCTCAGCGGGGCATTCAGCTACGCACAGCGTGCAATCAATACACTCGTCCGGATCAATCACCAGAAAGTTCGGGCCGACATGAAAACAGTCCACCGGGCACACATCCACGCAGTCAGTATATTTACATTTGATACAATTTTCCGAAACGACATAGGTCATGGCACTACTCCAGATAAGCAAAAGTTTCGGCATTTTAGCAGAGCCTCCGCAGAAAAAAGCAGGCAATTTTCCGGGGCAATTTTCAGGGGCTGTTAACGTGAAACTCGCGTAGCGATTCGTTTGCCCTTTCCCTCGCTTGCGTGGGGGAGAGCGTAGCGAGGGGGCAATTGGAAAGGGGAAAGCGTAGCGAGGGGGCCCGGGCATGACGAGTTTCATTATTTAGGGTGGCAACTTGCCATGCCCGTTAGATACTCGAACAATTTGAATGCATTAGCAAATGCTGTTATTCTGCGAACATTGTCAATTAGTCGTCCTGCTGAGGATATCGCGATCGGGCAGATCACCCGGCGCGTAGTGTCCGAATCCGGTTTGGCTGCACTGATACAATACGTACTCTTCCCAGCGCAACGTTTTTTAGATAGGATGCGCACTACGAATTAAAAATCTTATCCCAGTATCACCGCATCACATTTTTTGACCCATCCAATTCAAAGCGAGATTCAATCATGAGCGAACATATCATTTACGTTACCGATGCTACTTTTGATGCCGAAGTTACTCAGGCCGCACTCCCCGTGCTGGTAGATTACTGGGCTGAATGGTGCGGCCCCTGTCGCATGATTGCCCCCATTCTGGACGAAATCGCCAAAGAATATACAGGCCGCCTGACGGTCGCAAAACTGAATGTGGATGAAAATCAGCAAACGCCACAGAAATTTGGTGTGCGCGGCATTCCAACGCTGATGTTATTCAAAAATGGCAACATCGAAGCCACCAAAGTCGGCGCACTCTCCAAGTCGCAATTGACAGCTTTTATTGACAGCCACATCTAAAACGTATAGTGTCGCACCCGCATCGCCTTTCAAGGGCGCACCGTCCCAGAAAAAACAAATAAAGAACACGTCCAGGCCATGCGGGTGGCATCTGCCACCGCAGCTTTCAGCCTACCCCTCATCTCTATATCAATCAGCCTTAGCGCGTCGCCATGCATTTATCTGAAATAAAATTAAAACACATCACCGAACTCGTTGAAATGGCTGCGGCTAATCAAATCGAGAACGCCAACCGCATGCGCAAGCAGGATCTGATGTTCGCACTGCTGAAAAGTCACGCGAAAAAAGGTGAAAGCATCTACGGCGACGGCACACTGGAAATTCTGCCGGACGGATTCGGCTTTCTGCGCTCACCGGACACCTCCTACCTGGCCGGCCCGGATGACATTTATGTCAGCCCCAGCCAGATACGCCGCTTTAATCTGCACACCGGCGATTCGATTGAGGGTGAAATACGCACCCCGAAAGATGGCGAACGCTATGTCGCGCTGGTCAAGGTGGACAAGGTCAACGACGAGCCACCCGAGAATGCCAAGAACAAGATTTTGTTCGAGAATCTCACACCCTTATTCCCGACCCAGCCGCTGATACTGGAGCGCGACATTCGCGCCGAAGAAAATATCACCGGGCGCATCATCGACATCGTCGCGCCGATCGGCAAGGGTCAGCGCGGCCTGCTGGTCGCCTCACCCAAGTCCGGCAAGACCGTGATGCTGCAACACATTGCACATTCCATCTCGGCCAACAACCCGGACGCCACGCTGATCGTGCTGCTGATCGACGAACGCCCTGAAGAAGTCACCGAAATGACACGCACCGTGCGCGGTGAAGTCGTCGCTTCGACGTTCGATGAACCGGCCAGCCGCCACGTACAGGTTGCCGAAATGGTGCTGGAAAAGGCCAAGCGCCTGGTCGAACACAAGAAGGATGTGATCATCCTGCTCGATTCCATCACCCGCCTCGCGCGCGCCTACAATACCGTCATCCCCTCATCCGGCAAGGTACTGACCGGCGGCGTGGATGCGAATGCGCTGCATCGCCCCAAGCGTTTTTTCGGTGCGGCGCGCAATATCGAGGAAGGCGGCTCATTGACCATCATCGCAACCGCGCTGGTGGATACCGGCTCGCGTATGGATGACGTGATTTACGAAGAGTTCAAAGGTACCGGCAACATGGAAATCCATCTGGACAGACGCATGGCTGAAAAGCGCATCTATCCGGCGATCAACATCAACCGTTCGGGTACCCGCAAGGAAGAGCTGCTGCTCAAGCCCGACGTGCTGCAACGCATCTGGCTGCTGCGCAAATTACTCTACCCGATGGACGAACTGGAATCGATGGAATTCCTGCTGGGCAAGATCAAGGCGACCAAGAACAATGCCGAGTTCTTTGACTCCATGCGCCGTTAAACCAAAGCCTTTTTATCCGCAGATAAAACGGATACACGCAGATTTTGATACAAGAAAAATACTGAACAGATCAAGCGCCAAGTGATCCAGTTCAATTTTTAAGCACTTTTAATCTTGGTTAATCTGAGCAATCTGCGGACTAACGCTTATTAGCTCGAGTTAATCTATTTTTATAACAAAAGGTTTTTGACGGGGCCGGATTTTTCTGTATAATCCTCGCTTTCGCAAAATCCGCAATCAATCGAGGTTGTTATGTACGCAGTCATTAAAACCGGTGGTAAGCAATATCGCGTCATTACCGGCGAAACTTTAAAAGTTGAAATTCTTCCAGGCGACATCGGCTCGGCAATTGTGCTGGACAAGGTGTTGATGGTCTCCGACGGAGAAAAGCTGTCAGTCGGCAAGCCTATGTTGCTTGGCGCTACTGTTGCGGCAACCATCATTTCTCACGGTCGTGGCGACAAGGTTCGCATCTTCAAGATGCGCCGTCGTAAGCATTACCAGAAGAATCAAGGTCATCGTCAAAACTATACCGAAATCCGTATCGACGGCATTTCCGCGTAATTTAAGGCGCAGATAACATGGCATAAAAAAAAGGCGGGGGCTGTACCTGTAACGGCCGCGACCCACACTCAAAACGACTGGGTGTTAAGCGTTACGGCGGCGAGTTGATCAATGCGGGCAGCATCATCATTCGTCAACGCGGCACAGAATTTCATCGCGGCGAAAACGTCGGCATGGGCAAGGATCACACCCTGTTCGCCAAAGTTACCGGCCGCGTCGTGTTCGCCATCAAGGGCGCGCAACAGCGCAGGACAGTTTCCATCGTTGCAGCGTAATCCCTCACCTCAATCCTCTCCCGCTTGCGGGCGAGGAAGCAGTCGTACCTTCTCTCTTGCATTGAAGAATACGATGAAGGTGATTTTGCAATAACGATGCAAATCAGCCCTATCGCAAGGTAGGGCTTTTTTCATTCAGCGGTACAAAAAACATGAAGTTTATTGACGAATCCAAAATCGAAGTCTTCGCGGGCAATGGCGGCAACGGTATCGCCAGCTTTCGCCGTGAAAAATATATCGAAAAAGGCGGCCCGGACGGCGGCGATGGAGGACGCGGCGGCAGCGTGTTTGTACAGGCTGATCGCAACATCAACACGCTGGTCGATTTTCGCTTTGCGCGCACCCATAAAGCCCGCAACGGTGAAACCGGCCGCGGTTCGGATTGCTATGGCAAGGGGGCCGATGACGTCATCCTGCACATGCCGGTCGGCACGGTCATCACTGACATCAACAGCGGCGAAGTGATTGCCGATCTCACCCACGACGGGGAAAAAGTCCTGCTGGCCGAAGGCGGTAAAGGCGGACTTGGCAATATCCATTTCAAATCGAGCACCAACCGCGCACCCCGCCAATGCACACCGGGCACTGAGGGTGAAACGCGCGAATTGCAACTTGAACTGAAAGTACTGGCCGATGTAGGCCTGCTCGGCATGCCGAATGCGGGGAAATCCACCTTCATCCGCTCTGTGTCTGCCGCCCGCCCCAAGGTGGCCGACTATCCGTTCACCACGCTGCATCCAAATCTGGGCGTAGTACGCGTATCGCACGAAAAAAGCTTTGTCATCGCCGATATTCCTGGCCTGATCGAAGGCGCAGCCGAAGGTGCGGGTCTGGGTCACCAGTTCCTGCGTCATCTGGCACGCACCAGCTTGTTACTGCATCTGGTGGATGTCGCACCGCTCTACGAAGGCACCAGCCCGGTCGGAGAAGCGGTTGCGATTCTCAATGAGCTGAAGAAATACGATCAG